>JAGAOP010000059.1 GCA_017623685.1 Spirochaetaceae bacterium | reverse complement strand
TTCAGGTAAGATTACATTTAATGATATTTTAAATGTTTTTCCATGGAATAATACTGTTTGTGTTGCAGAAGTAAGTGGTCAGCAACTTTTAGATTTTTTAGAATTTGTTTACATGTCTTTACCTGAAGAAAATGGTTCTTTTCAACAAGTATCTGGTATTCAATGTGTTGTAAATACAAAAATTCCAACAAGTGTTGTTGTTGATGAAAATGATGTTTTTGTAAAAGTAACAGGTGCAAGAAGAGTTTCAGATGTAAAAATATTAAACAAATAAAATAATCAATATGAAGAAATTGATAAAAATAAATTGTATACATTAGCATCTCATAATTATTTATTATTAGATAAGGGTAGTGGAGCTTCTATGTTAAATAATTCAAAGATAATTGCTAATGATGGAATGTTAGATGTGGAATTGCTTGAAAAATATATAAAAGAAAATCTTAATGGAACAATTACAGAAGAATATTTAAATGTACAAAACAGAATTTTAATTAAATAAAAAAAAGCTGTCTTTAAAGTTTACAAAAGTAACTTTTTAGACAGCATTTTTTGTAGTTTGTTCTTCTGTAATTAAAACTAAACTTTTGCCATATTTTTTTTGCAATATTTTATAGTACTTGGTCAATTAAGGTAATATCTAAATTTGTAAAATCCTTTATGACCATATGGGTTAAATGTTGAATCTTTTCTTTAGGGTTTGTAGTGGTAAGTCCAATAACTTTCATGCCCGCTGAAAAGCCAGCTTGTAATCCGTGAAAAGAATCTTCAAAAACTACACATTTTTCTACTTCAAGGTTAAAAAGTTTTGCACCTAAAAGATAACAATCTGGAGCAGGCTTTCCTCGTGCAAACATTTCTGCGGTTAAAATTTTATCAAACATAGAAGCAAAATCTGGAAGTTTTTTATAAACACTTTGCATTTTATTTTGGTTAGAACTAGTAACAAGGGCTACCTTTATTCCATGTTTTTTTATTCCTTGTATAAAATCTTTTGCTCCTGGAATATATGGCAGAGACATATTTAATTCAAAATTATTTAGACTCTCAGTTATTTTTTTGTGGAAGTCTTTATTCGGAAAATAAGTTTCAAAAATATTATTTAAAGTTTGTCCTTTTATTAAGGACCCAAATCCAGTTTTTTTTAGAAATTCTACACCTATTTTTTCCCAAAAATCAGTATATTGGCTTTCTGTATCTAAAACCACTCCGTCAAGGTCAAAAAGTGCAGCAATTTTTGAATAATCAGTTTTATTCATATGTTTATTTTTTCCTGTAGTAAAATTTATTATAGAACTATATCATAAATTACATTTTTTTGTTTCATCAAAGTATGTTTTTTAATCATAAATAAATCCTTTATTGTTGAAAAAATAGATGCATATTTAATTTTTGTTGTTAAAAGTGGTTTTAGTATTTTTTAAGTAAAGAATTAATCGTTGACAGTTAAAATTATAATTTGTTATACTTTGGTATCAAAAATTTCATCAAGTAAAAGGAAGAGAGGTTTAAGATGGAAATAGCTGCATTGGTTTTGGGAATTATTTCTTTAGTTTGTAGTTTGATTGCAGGGCCCTTATCTTTTATTGGTTCATTATTAGCAATTATTGGTATAATTTTAGGTGCTTTAGGTTTGAAATCAGGAACAGAAAAAGCTTCTAAAGCAAAGGCCGGGTTAATAATGAGCATTATTGCATTGGTTTTAGGAATTATTATGTCTCTGGCTTGTTTAGTTTGTATTGGTGCTACTGTTTCTGCCATTGAAGAAATGGATTGGGAAGGAATGGAGCAAGGAATAGAAGATTCGGTTGACAAACTTGAACAAGAGTTTGAAGAAAATTGGGAAGAATTAGGTCTGGAATTTGAACAGCTAGACGAATTTATGAAATCAATCGAAGAAGGGTTTCAGTCTGATGTGGATAAGGCTCTTGATTCCTTGACTAACATATAATTCCTTTTTAATATAACAAATTATGTTAATCAAAAGCTACTGAAAGTTTTTTCGATAACTTTTTTATGAATTATAATTCTCCAATGTTTTTTGAGATTCAATTATTATTATTTCTCGTAATTCTACTGGGTTAATAACCTTAACTTTGGAGCCAAAGCTCATAATCCAGTATTGTATCTCTTGCAGTTGGTTAGATTCAAAGGAAAGATATACAGACCCATCTGGATTTATCTTTATTTCTTGGTTTGGATACCAATTATGTTCTGTTATCAAAGTTTTTATGCTTTTGTCAAAAACTAATTCGATTTTACAGTTTTGAGTTTTGTTATTCCATATTCCAAAGTTTATATCAAAATATTGGGTTGGAGAAAAATCCTGAGGTGGAAAAAAGGATAAATCTGTTTTTTTTGAATTACTCATTCGTGCTAAAGAAAAAGTTCGAATAGTTTTATTTTTATGGCAAAAAGCTAAAAGATACCAATTCCCTTTTTGGCAAACAATATGATAAGGATCCACTCTGCGATTTAGTTTTATTTCTCCTTGAATTGAATTATAGTCAAATTCAATGGTTTTCTTTTCTCTAAGACATTCAAAAATATTGTAAAACACATTTTCGTCAATTTTTGGTAGTGGGTCGCTAATAAAACTAATATCTTTACTAAAAATACTAGAACTAACTGTTATTTCTGTAGGACATAATTCTAAGATTTTTTTAAAAACATTATTTATGCTATTTTCCAGAGGCGTGTTTTTGTATTGTTCCATCAGTGGTTGCATTGCACAAAGTGTAAAAAGTTCTCCTTCGGAAATACGAATTGTTGAAACAGAAAAAGCTTTATCCGAATAGTAATATCCTTTTTTAGAAGGGTCATATTCTAAGGGTGCTTGGTATCTGTCACGAATAAAGGCTAAATCTCGCATAATTGTGCTTCTAGATGTTTCAAATTTTTTGCGAAAGTCCTTTACGCTTGGATAAGTTCCATCACGAATCATTACATCCATCATTATTATTCGTTGGTTTTTTACTTTCTCTTCTCTACGTAATTTTTCCATTGTTTTCCTTTTTTATCAAAAATTTGGCACTAGAAAATATTTTGTATTTTAAAATTATACAAGACAAGTGTATTATTTGCAAATAATGTTTTTTTCACATCAAAGTTTTTTCTTGTTTATCTCTGCTCATAGTGATAGAATGTTATTATGGTAAAAAATTATTTTTTAAATCATTTTTTTTATAAATATAAAAAGAGTTGCTATCTTATACTCTTTTTTGCCATATTCTTAGTTCAAAATTCTTTTTTTTATTCTTTTTCTTTAGATGTAGAAACTTTGCCTTCGCTGGAACCCGCTTTTCTATTAGATTTTGGAGAAAATGCCACTCTTGCTCCTGAGCAAATAATTACGGCTTCTTTGAAATTTTCATCTTGTCAAGAAAATACAACGGAATGGAATAATTCTATGCAGGTTTTTAACGAATTATGCCAGCAAGTTTCCACCAAAAATTTTATGTCTTTGCCCGAAGAAGAACGTGCAGAGGCGGTTCTTAGTCTTTTGTATAAATCTGTTTTAACAAAGTATTCGGAAAAAGAAACATCGATGCAAGTTGCTCTTTCTAAAGGCATTTATAATTGTGTTTCTTCAAGTTTATTGTATATGGCTTTGGCAAAAAAGGCTAAAATAGAAGTATTTGGACAAAAAACTTTGAATCATGCATTTTGTTCTGTTTTAATAAATGGTAAAATGATTGATGTTGAAACAACAAATCCCTATGGTTTTAATCCAGGAACAAAAAAAGACTCTGGGTTTGATGATGGAAGTTACACAATCGTTCCAAAACATTATTATTCTGGAAGACAACAGGTTAGCGACAGGGTTTTTGTTAGTCTTGTAGCTGCAAACTTTAATAGTATTCAACTTAAAACAGGGGATTATAAAACAGCAGTTCCTTTAGCCGCTGCAAGATACGTTTTTGTTGGAAATGAAAATTCTCCAGCTGCAAAGCTTGTTCGCCAAGAGTTTGATATTGTTTGTACAAACTATTTGCTTGATTTGATGGAATCAAATCAAGAGAATTTGGCGTTACATTGGGCATATTTAGCTATATCAAGATGGGGAATTACAGATTTTTGGCAAAGTAACCTTGATTCCTCTGTGTATAATGCCATAGTTAGAAAGTTGAATATTGGAAATTTAGAGGATGCTCAGAATTTTTTTTCTTTTTGGCAAAATTACCTTTCTGAAAAAAATAAAAATACTTTAGCACAGCATATATTTATTTCAACCTTAGATTGGAAAACTCAAAATATGACTCCAGAGGAAGCTCTTGCATTTTTGAATGATGCAGAAAAAAATCCTTTGGCAGCCCAACAAAATATATCAAATAAAATTCGATCTTTGAAAGAATATTATTGGCAGTTAAAGATAATGCCATTAGCAGATAAACAAAAATACCTAGAAGCTGGGATTTTAGCACAAAAGGCTTTAGAGGACATTGGTAAAAGTAGTTCAATAGCTAGATTTAAGGAGCAATGTTTTAATAATCATGGAATTTTAATCCACAACCAATTTGCCACCTTAGTAAATCAAGGAAAATATGATGAAGCGTATAGCTTGTTGGAACAAGGTTTAAAAGATTTACCAAATAATTCCTTGTTAATCTCTGATATGAATAAACTAAAAAAAATGATGAATTAAAAAAGCTACACTTCGACTTTGAAGTGTAGCTTTCCTTTTAGTTGGTTTTCTTTATGGGGTGACGAATAATAGTTTTTCTTTTTTCTTCTGCTACACGTTTTGGGTTTGAAAGATAGATTTCGTGGTGAAAGCGAATACCATTAAAATCTGTTTCGTAACCCTTATCTTTTAGTAGTTTTTCCATCTTTGCAATAGATTCTGCTTCGTTATCATATGAACCAACATGTTTAATTTGAACACATAGACCTTCTGCAATAGTGATGAAACGTGCTAAAGAACAATCGATTTTCTTTTTCTTAGAGGCAGTTTCTACAGCCCAATCAAAATCTTTTTGACTTACAAAATCGGGTAATCGTATAACAGCAATCCAGTTGTAGCTATCTTTGTTAGATAAATCAATCCCGGCTACGTTATCTTGCCACCAAAAACCTTCTAAGGGTGGAACAATATGTTCAATAAAACCTTCGATTTTATGGTCTGTTTTATGACTGTTTTTTATTGTATAGGCAACAGCGTATAAAATAGCCACTGCTTTTTGGTAATCCCCATTTACGTCATTAGGATTTCCTTTGCCGCTTACTGCAATATAATTAATTGCAGGAACATCTACAATTTCTGCTTTTGATTTTGCCCTATATAATTCCTTATATTCTTTTTTAAAATCAAATGCCATAACTCCTCCTAAAAAATAACCTTAGATTTTTTTAAGGTATGTTAAATATATTTTAACATAGATTTTTAAAAATACAAGAAATTAATCTGTTTATAGTAAAAAAAATGTTAAAGTTTTAGTTCAAAAAATTAGACTTTTAGTTTTTTAGCTAATAATTTTATTCCTTCTACCATTGCGGAATGTTCTTCTGGTGCAATTCTTGCATATAGGGTTTCCGGTGTATCGCCTGGAAGAACTGGAACTTTTCTTTGCAAAAGAATTTCTCCAGTGTCGCAACCCTTGTCTACAAGGTGAACAGTACAGCCTGATTCAGTTGCTCCAGAAGCTATAACTGCTTCGTGAACATGATGCCCCCACATTCCAACACCACCAAATTTTGGCAAAAGAGCAGGATGAAGGTTTATTATTCTTCCAGAATATTCATCTACAATGGAACCAGATAACACAGTTAAAAATCCAGCTAAAACAATGGCTTGAATTTGGTGTTGTTGGCAAAGATTTAGCACTTGTCTTGAAACTGCAAGTCGTTTTTCTTCGCGGGTAGCATTTTTTGCTTGTTCTTCACCAAGAACAGAGTAGGGACTTGCAACAAGGGCTGGAATGTTAGCTTTTTTAGCTCGTTCTAACCCAAAGGCATTTTTTGTACTTGAAATAACTAAAGAAACTTTGTAGGGGCAATTTTTAGGGTTTTGCCTTTCTTCGTCGATTATGGCTTGTAAGTTTGTTCCTCCTCCTGAAATTAGTACAGCAACTCTAATTTGTGAATCAGTAGAGGATGTTTTTTGTAAATCAGAAAAACCTTCTCTATTCATAGAAAATTTCCTTAGGTTTTTAGAACCTGAAATATCATTAAACTTATATAGCAAAACCTTTTTGTTACACTGTATTTCATTGGTTCTAAAAAAGAATATAGATTTTTACACAAAAATAACTTGTTCTTCCTGAGTAAGTGTTTCCTTGTCAGTAGGAATCTTTTTTGAAGAAACAACCTTTCCGATTTCGTAAGCTTTCATGTCTTTGCAACCACCTGTTGTATCCTTTGTGGCGAAATTATTGAAAGCTTCAAGAATATTTTGTGCCTTGTCTTTTTCAACTGCCAAAATAAATCCAATTCCCATGTTGAATGTATTAAACATTCTGCTAGAATCAGCACCACGGCGAACTAAATCATCAAAAATTGGTGGCACGTCCCAACTATCTTTTTTAATTTCTGAAATTAAGGGAATCTTACCATTTGCCATTAGTTTTTGATTAATTGTAGGGTACATTCTTGGAATATTTTCGTAGAAACCACCACCTGTAATATGTACCATTCCGTGTATAGCTTTTCCAAAGGTTTCTAATACAGAAAGTACAGGTCGAACATAAATTCTTGTAGGTTCAAGTAAAACCTGTCCCATAGTTTTATCTGGAGCAAAGGGTGCTTTTTCTGTAAAATCAGTAACAAGCTTTCGTACAAGGGAAAAACCGTTAGAGTGCAAACCAGAGGATGAAAGACCAATTAAAACATCTCCTTCTGTAATATTTTCACCTGTAACAATATTTTCTTTTTCTATAATTCCTACTCCAAATCCTGCTACATCATATTTTCCTTCGTCATAGAAACCTGGCATTTCCGCTGTTTCTCCGCCTAATAAGGCACAATCACTGTATACGCAACCATCAGCTACACCTTTTACTAAGTCTGCTGCAATAGAAGCATTTAGTTTTCCACAGGCAATGTAGTCTAAAAAATACAAAGGTTTTGCACCTGTACATAGAATGTCGTTTACACTCATTGCAACACAATCTATTCCTACTGTGTCATATTTTTTTACTGAAAAAGCAATATCTAATTTTGTACCAACGCCATCGGTTCCACTTACCATAACAGGTTCTTTCATACCAGGGGGAACTTGGAACATTCCTGCAAAACTACCTAAACCACTTAAAACTCCAGGAATTGATGTTCTCTTTGCATGAGATTTATATTTGCTTACTGCTCGATAACCTTCTTCTACATCTACTCCAGATTGGCGATAATCAATCATATTTACTCCTTATTGATTTTTTATGGGAATATTATTCTTGAACAGGAATTGGATATTTTCCTATAAAGCAGCCTTGGCAAAATCCAAAGGTTTTACGCTTTACATCTTGCAAAGATTCCATCATTCCTTCTAGCGAAATAAATGCCAGTGAATCAGCTCCAATTTCTTTGCATAATTCAGTTGCATTATGAAGTGAAGAAATAAGCTCAGAAGATCCTGTTGTGTCTATTCCAAAGTGGCAAGGATATTTTATTGGTGGAGAAGCAATTCTCATGTGAATTTCTTTTGCTCCGGCTCGTCGTAACATTTGTACTAAATGGCGACTAGTTTTTCCTCCAATAATTGAATCATCAACGACGATTACCCGTTTGCCCTTAATATCACTTTTTATAGCGTTTAATTTTATAAAGTACATTTTGTCTTTGTCTTCTGGAATACTAGAAGACCTAATACGTCCTATGTAACGATTTTTTGCAATTCCCATAGCATAGGGAATTCCACTTCCCTTTGAATATCCTATGGCAGCACCTAATCCTGAATCAGGAACTCCAATTACAATATCAGCCTTAACAGGATTTTCGGCAGCAAGTAATGCCCCCATTCTAAGACGGGCTTCGTGAACAGAAATTCCGTCTATAACAGAATCGGGTCGGGCAAAATATAAGTATTCAAAGGAACAGGTGCATTTTTCTTTTACTTCTGAAAAGAAAAACGAAAGAACTCCATCGTTACTAATTATTACAATTTCACCAGGTTGAATATCACGAACAAAGGTTCCGTTTACAGCATCAATGGCACAACTTTCACTAGCAAGAATCCAACCACCATCTAATTTTCCTAAACAAAGGGGCCGTATTCCTTTTATATCTCTAGCACCAATTAAACAATCTTTTGTCATTACAGCTAGGGCAAAGGAACCTTTAATTCCTTGAATTGCATCTGCTAAAGAGCGTTCCATACCTTTTTTATAGTTACTGGCAATCATCTTTGCAATTAATTCTGCATTGCTATTAGAAACAAAGGTGGCACCTTTTTCTTCCATTGTGTGTCTTATTTCATCATAATTTAAAAGACTACCATTCTGAACTACAGCAATTCCCCCTAGTTTAAACTGGGTAACAAAGGGTTGAACTTCTTCTACCAAAAACTTCTTTTCTGAACTGTGGAGAACATGACCTACAGAAATGTGACCAGAAAAATCCTGTAATTGTTCTGGGGTAAGAACATCTGATACAAGCCCTTTACCCTTGATGTGGCAAATATTTTTACCGTCTGCAATAGCTATTCCCACCGCTTTTTGTCCTCTGTGCTGAAGGGAATATAATCCATAGTAAGTTGCCCAAGCAGCATTGGAATTTTGGTTGTTTTCTTTGTTTAGATAAATTCCGATGATTCCACATTTATCTTTTATTTTGTTTTCTTCTGGGTTAATAATCATATCTAATGAATCAGTTTCCATGGTTCCCTTCTTATTTATTTCCTGTAAATTTTTCTACGTAAAGTAGAATGCCTGAAAAATGATAAAAGTGATTTTTGACCTGTTTTAGAATGGAATCTACCCTCATAATTCAATTCCCATTCCACCATTTTCAGCGGCTTCTACCGAAAGTTTTTTTCGGAAATCTTGTAGCTTTTGACGAAGCTCAGTGTATTTTATTGAAAGAATTTCTAATGCTAAGTATGCGGCATTAGCTGCATTATTTATTCCCACAGTTGCCACTGGAATTTGTTTTGGCATTTGAACAATTGATAGCAAAGCGTCCATTCCACCAAGACCATTGGAATTAGAGGAAACACATTCTAGTGGTACTCCAATTACTGGCAATACAGTCATAGAAGCAATTACACCAGGTAAATGTGCTGCAAGTCCTGCTCCTGCAATAATAACTTCAAAATTTTGTTCTTCTATTTGGGAAACAGTTTTCTTTAATAAATCACCGGAACGATGGGCAGAAAGAATAAATGCCTTATATTCTACTCCAAAGTCTTTTAGTACTGTGGTGGCTTTTTTCATTGTGTCTGTATCTGATTTTGAGCCAAAAAAAATTGCAACTTTCATAATCCCCTCCTAAAACCTATTACTTAAGTATACCATAGTTTAGGGTATATCGTCAAACAACTAATCTTAAGGTTCATTTAATTATTTTTTTTTATTTTTTTTTAGTATTTCATGCAATTCAGTTTTAAAAAGACTATGTTTAAATCAGATGGAGGTAAAACCTTCAAAGGAGAAAAAATGAAAAAAATAAGTTTAATAGTTTGTTTATTAGCTTTGCTTTGTACCATGGGCTTTTCTTATAGCTGGAGTTTCCAAGAAATGCCCCTAATAGCTCAGGAATTTGTTGCAGAAAAATTTCCTAATACTTCGGTTTATTCCGTTTCTTTTGATTATGGAAAATACAATGTAACTCTTTCCAACGGTGCAAAGATTGAATTTGATGGTGCTGGGAATTGGTTAGAGGTAAAAGATGCAGTTGTTTTCCCTAGAGATTTGATTCCTGCTGTTGCAATGCGCTATCTTGATACGAATTTTCCAGCTATGAATATCGATAAGATAAAGCATGTAAATGGAAAATATGAAGTAAAATTTAAAAATGGTTGGCAAGTTGTGTTCAATGATCTAGGTGATTATTCAAACTATGAATGGGTAGGAAATCATTCTAGTTATGGTGATTAATTGTATATCTTGATTTGATCGAAGAATAAAAAAAAGTACAATTAAAAAAGTTTAATTAAAATGAAAGGCTGTCCTTTGTGAAGACAGCCTTGTTTTATTCATGCTTAGTTATTGAATTAATAAAGTTGCAGGTAAAATAACCGAGTTATTTTTCAAAATACCCCTTCAAAGACTTCATCATGTAAAGAGATTCTCCATTCAAAGCTTCTAAATTTTCTGGTGTCATATCCCCAGGTACATTTTCAGAGTAAGATAGGATTTCCTTCCATAACACTTCGGCTTGGGCTATATCTTCTTGTGAAAGCAAATAATTGTACTTAAAAATCATTGCCATAATGATAATAGCAGGTGGCTCTGTGTTTCCTTTGATGATTTCATCTGCAATATTTGCGGCGATTAAATCATTTTTAGGATTTTCGTCCTTTAGAAAACTTTGGGCAAGCATCACTTTTTCCAAAGAACTCATAGTTGTTAAATCAGATGAATTTGTTTCTTCGCTTGATATATTTCTAGAATCTGTGAGCAAAGAATTATTTAGTATCAATATCGTGCCTACGTTTAAATCAACGTGAAGAAATACTCCTGTCGACTTATTGAGAGAACCGTCAGGCATCGCTAGTATGTTAGTTAATATCATGATTACCTTGTCACTTTCAACTGTAGCATCCGGTGCCGCAGTAAAAGTTCCCACCCTGATTACAAGATTTGATCCGTCTTCAAAAAACTTTCCTACATGAACTTCTCGAGTAACCCCATCTTGTCCGTTTATTGGCAACTGGTCAAAAAGATATGACATGAATTTTGTTTTTTCAGAGTTGGAAAAATATTTGTGGCCAGCAATTAAATCTAAGATTTCAGAAGTTGCACGCACTTTGCTCCACTTTGACAGTTCCATATATTCAGGGTTTTCAACTGGAACGGTAACAGAAAGCAACTGTTTTTCAACTAGTTTGTTTGGATCTTCCTGAGTTCCCCTGATTATATAGTCATTGTTTGAATTTGTAGCTGTGTTTGTCTTTGTGGACAAACAAGATGCAAATAAAACCATAATTGCAATAGCAAATATAACTATGTTCCATCGTTTCATAATTTCCCCCTTTGGATATAAAAGAAACAAGGAGAGATAAACTATCACTCCTTGAATTCAATTGCAGAACAATCTAAAAGTCTAATTTTTTACAGGATGGTTTTCCTCTATTAATTAGACAGAAAACTAATCTTCCACTGTTTCTTGGATAAATTCTTTAGCAGCTTTAATTACATCATCTGCTAACTTACCAGAAAGTGGGTCGTAGTGACTAAAAGATGTTTCAAAGCTACCAGTACCACTAGTTATAGAACGTAGGTCTATTGCATATTTTAATAGTTCAGATTGAGGAACTAAAGCTCGAATTTCTTCGATGTCTCCACTTAAGCTATTTTGTCCTAATACACGACCACGCTTTCCAGAAAGATCGGACATAATATCCCCAAGATATTTAGATTCAACCCAAACTGTAATATTCATTACTGGTTCTAGCAGTACAGGACCAGCATTTCGCATTGCATCTTTAAAAGCGTTGCGAGAAGCAATCTTAAATGCCATTTCAGAAGAGTCAACTGGATGTTCTTTACCATCTAAAACAGTTACTGCCACATCCACAACAGGATAGCCTGCAAGAACACCATGTTCCATAGCTTCCTTTACACCTTTTTCTACACCTGGAATATAACCCTTTGAAATAGCTCCACCAACAACAGCATTACTAAAAGAATATTCTTCTCCTCTTTCTAATGGCGAAATTGAAAGAACAACTCTAGCGTATTGACCGTGACCACCTGATTGTTTTTTGTGAGTGTATTCAGCTTGAGCTTTTCGCTGTAAGGTTTCTCGATAGGCAACTCTAGGTAAGGTTGTGTCTATTGCAATTTTTGACTGAGTTCTAATCTTATCCAAAATAATGCTTATATGTAACTCACCCATACCAGAAATTACATTCTGCTTTGTTTCACTATTGTAACGATAAGAGAAAGTTCTATCTTCTTCTGCAGCCTTTAATAACTGAGTACTCATTTTGTCGTCATTATGCTTATCTTGTGCAGCAACCGCAATAGAATATACTGGTTCAGGATGACGCAAGCGAACAAATGGCAAAGCATCTTGGTTGCTTGCCAAAGTGTCACTGGTTTTGGTGTTAGTAAGTTTTGTTGCAATAACCAAATCTCCAGCTGTTACCGATTTTACTTCTTCTAACTTTTTACCAACGCACCGATACAACTTACCGATTTTTTCTTTTCGTTGTTCTGAAACATTGAATAGTTCCGAATCAGCAGAAAGAGTTCCTGTTATTACTTTTAGATAAGAAAGTCGTCCAGAGAACTGATCGCTAGAAGTTTTAACACACAATGCACTGGTTGCCCCTTCATTTGAAAGTTTTACAGTTAAAATTTCATCTTCTTGTTTAGTCGCTGTTTCAAAGGTTTGAGATGGATCTGGTGCAATCTTTGCAATAAAATCTAATACGGAAACTAAACCACTATTTTTTTCTGGATTTCCAGCAAAAGAAGGAACAATGCGATTGTTTGCCATTGCAATTTTTAAACCATAAATTATTTCATCTTGAGTAAGTTCACCTTCGTCAATGAATTTTACAAGTAAGTCGTCATCGCCTTCTGCTGCTGCACCAGCTAAGACTCCTAAAGCATCTTTATATTCCTCATTATATTCTGCTGGAATATCAACAGGGGTTTCTATTTGTCCATCTGCAGGAATTAGATATGCTTTGCCTTGTAGTACATCGATTACACCTTTAAAATTGTTACCTTTTCCCATGGGAATAGTTACGGGGCAAACTTCTACGTTGAATTTTTTTCTAATGTCTTGTACTCCCGCAGTTGCGTCTGATCGTTCATCTTCGCAGTGGTTAAAGAAAACAATTCTTGGTTTGTTTCTTCTGTCAAGGTCGCGCCATAATTTGATAGTTTCAATTTGTGCTCCTGAGCGAGCGTCCACAAGAATCAAAGCTAGTTCGCTAGATCTAAAAGCAGAAATTACTTCGCCAGTAAAATCAGATGAACCGGGTGTATCCCAAATATTAATCAATGTGTTATCCCATTTTACATTGGCCAATGATGAATAAACTGAAATTTTTCGTTGAATTTCTTCTGCTGAACTGTCGCTTACGGTTTTTCCCGATGCAACAGGCTCAGGACGTGATAATACCTTTCCAACAAAAAGTAAATGCTCAAACAAAGTTGTTTTACCGGTTTGGCCATGTCCTGCTATAGAGATGTTTCTTAACTGCTGCGTAGAAAAATCCATAAAATACTCCTGCTAAAAAATTCCGTATTATACGGTATATTTAATATGATAAAATTGAAATTTTCTGATGTCAAGAAAAAAAAGATATTTTGAAAAAAAAAATAATAAGTTTGCTTTTAAGCAAAAATTTAATTAATTCATTTTATATTTTTAATTCAGATATATATAAATTGATGAAATGTTATGTAATTTTTTTTAAATATAATTAATTGTTTACTTTCAATACCACAAAAATTGACATAATTCTTTTATGCATATAAACTAAATAAATCATCTATATCTTTATATATTTATGCCTAGGAGGAAAAAATGGCAAAACGGAAAAGTGGTGATTATTTCAATTTTGGTAGAGGATTAAGTATTGTTTTCGCAATTATTCCTATTACTTCATTTTTGTTTGGTATTGTAACAAGATTTAAAGAAAAAAAATATGTGGCTGGAATTTTAAGACTTTTTACTGGTTGGAATATTATTTATCTCCTTGATTTGATTTTTATTATTTCCAAAGGTAAAATTACCAGATTGATTAACTGCTAAAAATTTTTATTTTTTGCTTTTCAAAAATATTGTATTGCAGTTAAAAATCTCTTTACCTAAATAAATCTTTTCGCTACAATAAAGAATCTTTAATGTTGCTTTATATTTTTAAATTTAGTACAGAGGAATTTTATGGAAAAGGTAAATTATTTTAATGCGATTCCTTGGCGTGAAGCATTGCTTCAGCTTGGTCATTGTCGATTTATGGCACGTGAAGAATTCAATGACGGAACAAATGCACTAAAAGGAAAAAAAATTGTTATCGTTGGCTGTGGTGCTCAAGGTTTACACCAAGGGATGAATCTTCGTGATTCTGGGCTTGATGTTAGTTATGCTTTGAGAGAATCAGCTATTAAAGAAAAACGTCAAAGTTGGAAAAATGCCACAGAAAATGGTTTCAAAGTTGGAACATATGAAGAAATGATTCCTTCCGCAGATTTGGTAGGAAACCTTACTCCAGATAAACAACACTCTAATGTTTTGGAAAATGTAATTCCTTTAATGAAGAAGGGAGCTTCTTTGTGGTATAGCCATGGATTCAATATTGTAGAAGAAGGAATGCAAATTCGTCCCGATATTACTGTTGTAATGATGGCACCAAAGGGACCAGGTTCAGAAGTTCGTACAGAATACGTTCGTGGTTTTGGAATCCCCACATTGATTGCTGTTCACCCAGTAAATGACCCGGAAGGAAAGGGTTGGGCTATTGCAAAGGCTTTAGCAGTAGGAACAGGTGGAAGTCGAGCTGGTGTCCTTGAATCTAGTTTTGTTGCAGAAGTAAAATCTGACCTTATGGGAGAACAAACAATTCTTTGCGGAATGTTGCAAACGGGTTCATTGCTTTGCTTTGACAAAATGGTAGAAAAAGGAATTGACGCTGGCTACGCTGCAAAGTTCATTCAGTATGGTTGGGAAACAATTACAGAAGCCTTGAAATGGGGCGGAATCACAGGAATGATGGATCGTCTTTCAAATCCTGCAAAAATTAAAGCCAATGCTCTTTCCAAAGAACTTAAAGCCATTATGGGCGATTTATATCGTAAGCACATGGACGATATTATTTCTGGGGAATTCAGCCGTGTTATGATGATTGACTGGGCAAATGATGATGTTAATTTGCACACATGGCGAGAAGCAACAGGAAAAACTCCTTTTGAACAAACTCCCGCTGGTAATGTAGAAATTAGCGAACAAGAATATTTTGACAACGGTATTTTGATGGTTGCCATGGTTAAAGCTGGTGTGGAACTTGCATTTGAAACAATGACAGATGCAGGAATAAAAGCAGAAAGTGCTTACTACGAATCCTTGCATGAAACTCCACTTATTGCAAACCTTATCAGTCGCAAAAAGCTCTACGAAATGAACAAAGTTATTTCTGATACAGCTGAATATGGATGTTACTTGTTTGACAATGCTTGTCGTCCATTGTTAAAGGATTTTATGGCAAAAATCGATACAGATGTAATTGGTAAAGGTTTATCTTTAAAAGATAACAGCGTTTCTAATCAAGAATTAGTTCGTGTAAACGAAGAAATCCGAAACCATCCAGTAGAAATTGTCGGAAAAAAACTTAGAGGCTACATGACAGCCATGAAAGCTATTATTGGTTAAGTGTTGCATAGAAGGCAATGTAACTAATAAAGACAGGTACTTTTAGAAAATCTGTTTACAAAATTTTTAATTTGCTAAGGCAACTTAAAATTGCTACAAAACAGTATTTCTTGGGTACCTGTTTTTTTTACAAAGAATTGCTTAATTACAGAAAGGATTTATCCTTAAAGTTTAAAAACTTGTCTTTTCACAATTTATTTTGCTTGTTTCATATTTATTTATTTTTTATATTATATATATTGACTTTATATTGTTTTTTTATATATCTATTATATATAGAGGTATAAATGATAAAAAAGCGTTTTTTCTTTCCCGTTATATTATTTATGTTTATTTTGGAAAATTTATTTTGTCAACAGGATAATGTTGTTGTTTTAACTGTTGACGAAGCTGTAGCATATGCCACTGAAAATAGCAAAACCCTAAAAAGTTCAGCTATAGATTTAGAAATAAAAAAAAGAGCAAGTGACCTTGTTTGGAATCAATTTTTGCCTAGTGTAAATCTTTCTGCAACATTTAGTCGTAGTAACGAGTATACAGATTCATTTTCAGCAATAATGAGTGCAATAAATCCTATGTATCAAGCTCCTGAAGTTGAAGAAAGTAATCATTGGATGGCTATTGGAAATGTAGGAATAACTTGGAATTTTTCATTTGCTTTAGTGGATGGAATCCGAATTATTAAAAGCAACTACGAAGCAGGTTTGATCACTTGGAATCAAGCTGTAAAGCAAAATGAACTTCAGATAAAAAAAATGTTCTATGGGTTGCTTTTGCAGCAGGAAAATCTTGCATTACAAAAACAATCCCTTGTGAACGCAGAGCAAAGAGTTAAGCAGGCTCAGATAAATTATAACAATGGTCGGATTCCGGAACTACAACTTTTACAAACACAGGTTGCTTATGAAAATAAAAAGCCTTCTGTGTTGAAAATGGAACAAGCGGTAAATCAACAGCTTGATTTGTTCGCTTTTATGTTAGGAATGCCATCAGGAACAAAAGTTGTTTTAGAAGGAAATATAGATCCTGCTTTTGTAGAACTTGATGCAGAACAGCTTATAGCAGATAATGTTAGTAAAAATCCTGATATAGTATCTTTGCAAAAGAACTTAGATATTTTACGATTAAATCTTTCAGTTCAAAATATGCAAACATTTACTCCTGCACTTCAATTATCTTGGGGATTTCAGCCTGTAGTTTCTGATATTACTTCAAACTGGCTTGATACATACATGGATAATGGCGCTTTTTCTGCAACATTGGCGTGGAATTTAACTAATATGTTGCCTTTTTCTACCACAAGGCAAGCTGCAAAAGATACAAAGGCAAATATTTACAAATTAGAACTTGCTCTTGATACTTTGCTAGAAAAAACAGAATTGGATATTCGTACTCAAATAGATGCGTTAGAACAGTCAAAAGTTTCTATCGAAGCGGTTACTAAAAGTATTAATTTAGCCCAAAAATCCTATGATATGACTTTGGCTTCATACCAAAATGGAACAAGCGAACTTTTAGATTTGCGTGATGCTGAAGATCAGTTGCATCAAGCTCAATTAGGATTAATGAACGAAAAATATACCTACCTTTCTGGTTTAATGGATTTAGAGTATATGTTAAATACAAACCTTATTAATATGCCACAGGGAGAAACAAATGAATAAAATTGAAAAAATCTTACTGATTCCAGTTATTTTACTTTTGTTTACTATTCTAGGTTGTGCCAAAAAAAATAATCCTGAAGTTATGGCAAGTCAAGAAGAAACAAAAAGGGTATATGCTGTTAATACCTACATAACTACTCCAGAAAATCTCGATGAATATTTAGAATTCGGTGGCGATGTGATTGCCACTTCTAGTATTGATATTTTACCTGATGCCACAGGTAAACTTGTTAATATTAAGGTTTCAGTTGGAGACACTGTTCAAAAAAACCAAATTATAGCATATGTAGATCCGTCTCGCCCTGGAATGACATATGAACCCAGCCCTGTTCGTTCTCCTATGACAGGAACTATTACATCTTTCCCACTTTCTTCTGGAAGTATGGTATCTCCTTCTATGTCTATTGGGAAAGTAAGTACTACAGATGACTTGGAAATTTCCATAAGTGTGGCTGAACGTTTTGTTTCACGAATAGAAAAAGGACAAAATGCCTTGCTTTCTTTTGATGCTTATCCTGATGAAGTTTTTACAGCAAAAGTTACAGAAGTTAATCCCGTTTTAGATACTACATCTCGTTCTATGGGAGTAAAATTACGCCAAGACCCACCTGATAATCGCATTAAAATTGGTATGTATTGCAGAGTTAAACTTATTACAGAATCTAAAACAAATGCCATAGCTGTACCTAGAGCATCTGTATTAACTCGTAATAATGTGGACTATGTTTTTGTGGTAGATACTGCAACAAATTCAGTAGAAGCTAAACCTGTTACAGTGGGAATTACTGTTGATGATATGGTAGAAGTTATATCTGGCTTGACCTATGGTGAACAAGTTGTAACTTCTGGTCAAACTCTGCTTGATAATGGAAGTTTTGTTAATATTGTGTCAACAGAGGGAGGCAAGGAATGAGTCTTTCAAAACTTGCGGTTTCTAAACCGACAACGGTTTTGATTTTATTCATTATTTTGACAGCATTAGGAATTTATTCCACCTTTGATTTACCTTTGGATTTGCTGCCTGATATGGAATTACCCTATATTGCAATTTCAGTTTCCTATACAAATGCAGGTCCAGAAGAAGTTGAACGTTCTGTTACTCGTACATTAGAAAGTGCGGTTTCCAGTGTTACTGGGTTAAAACAAATGCAAACCATGTCTTCCCTGGGTTCTAGCCTTATTCTGCTAGAACTGAATTATGGTACAAATTTAGACGAAGCCACAAATGAGTTGCGGGATAAATTGGATTTGGTAAAGGGGTATCTTCCAGAAGATGCAAGTACTCCTTTGATTTTTAAAATGGATCCTTCCATGATGCCAATTATGCAATATGTGGTTAGAGGAAATCGTACTCCAGAAGAACTTTTTCAGTACACAGAGGATATTATTCAGCCAAGGTTAGAGCAAATTGATGGTGTAGCTTCTGTTTCCATAGGTGGTGGTCGTGAAAAAGCTATTATTGTTGATATTCCTCGGGACAGACTGGAAGCATATTCATTAACCCTTACTCAAATTGCCCAGATGATTGGAGCTCAAAATATTCAGGGTAGCGGCGGAAGTATTTCTGAAAATGACACAACTTATACTATTACAACTTCTGGTGAATATAGCTCTTTAGATGATATTAGAAATACCGTGATAGCATATAAATCATCTGGTGGTAGCGGCTATGGTGCCATGGCAGTTCCTCAAATAAATAAAGTGTTGCTTCGTGATATTGCTGATGTGTACGAAGGCTACAAAGATGTTTCAAGTTTAGCATATGTAGATGGTGTTCCTTGTGTTATTTTAAGTATCCAAAAACAAAGTGGAAAAAACTCTGTCCAAACTGCAAAGGCGGTTAGAAAACAAGTTGAAACAATTATTCCTTTATTGCCTGCCGATGTTCAGTTAGTAGAAGCAATGAATACAACTGATATAATTGAGCTTAGTATCAATAATATTTTAAGTTCTGTTATTTTAGGTGCTTTGTATGCAGTAATTGTTTTGTTCATATTCTTACGCAGTATAAAAAGTACAATTATCATTGGATTAACAATTCCAATATCCTTGGTAATTACCCTTGGAGTTATGAAGTTTGCAGGCTTTTCTTTGAACATGATGACTTTAGCAGGTCTTTCCCTTGGAGTCGGTATGTTGGTAGATAACTCCATCGTTATTTTGGAAAATATCTATAGTTATCGTGCAAAAGGTGCAAAGCCTACGGTTGCAGCTGTTCTTGGTTCTCAAGAAATGGTTATGGCAATTACAGCTAGTACATTAACTACAGTTTGTGTTTTTTTGCCCTTGATTATGTACAGCAATGAATTGGGTATGGTAGGGCAGATTTTTTCTGGCTTGACCTTTACTGTTGTATTTTCATTGATGTGTAGTTTGCTTGTAGCGATTGTACTGGTTCCTGTTTTAGCCTCAAAATATTTAAAGATAGAAGATATTGTTCATCGTTCACAATCAGGTTTTTGGGGTACATTAAATAATTTTGCCACCAGAATGTTTGACAAATTAGATAACGGTTATGCAAAATGCGTACGTTGGTTCCTTCATCATAAGACATTATTAATTACTGTAATTTTAGTTTTGCTAATAGCAAGTATAGCTATGATACCTGTAATAGGTTTTATCTTTATGCCGGAACAAGCAGCTACAACAGTTTCGGTAAGTTTGGAAATGCCAAAGGGTACACGCCTTGAAGTCACAGACCAAATAATTCGCCAACTTGAAACTTTAGCTTTAGAGAAATTAAAAGGCGTAAAATCAACTACAGTTTCTGTAGGTGGTAGTGCCATGATGGGGCTTGGTGGTGCAACAACAAATACAGCAACTTTAAGTATTACTCTTTATCCATTAAATGAACGGCAACAAGGTTGGGACAGTGACGAAACAGCTAAGCAAAAAATACGTCCACTTTTTAGTATGTTCCCCAGTGCAGTTTTTTCCTTTGGTGGAAGCAGTATGGCAAGCCTAACTGGAAGTGATGTTGATATAATTATTAAAAGTAATAGTATGGAACAGTTGACAAAGGCAGCGGAAGATATCATGTCTGCTTTGTCCAAGAATGGTTCAGACTTGATAACAGAAATAACTAGTAGCATGGAAGATGGGTTGCCCCAAGTAAATGTTGTAATTGATCGAAACAGGTTACAGGATTTAGGCTTAAATATTTATTCTGTTAGCAACGAAATTAAGGCAAATGTCAACGGAACTACAGCTAGCCGTTTTAGAAATGATGGAAATGAAACAGATATTATTGTTCAGTTAGATTCTGAAGATCGTTCACGACTGTTGGACTTGGAACAAATTTTTGTTACAAATTCCATGGGGCAGCGTATTCCATTATCTAGTTTTGCTACCTATCATGAAGGCAACTCTCCTGTTACTATTATTCGAGAAGATCAAATGAGAACTCTTCATGTAACAGCAAAAAAGCTAGACTGGCGAGAATCAAGTGATGTTGTTCAAAATAGAGTAGAAGATATTATTCGTGAAAATGTTGTTTTAGGTGATGACGTTCGTATTTCCTATGGCGGAAGTTCTGAAAGCTTAAATGAGGCACTAGGTCAGTTTGCAGTAATTATTATTATGGCAATTATTTTAGTTTTTGCAGTAATGGCTAGCCAATTTGAAAGTTTTCTTGACCCATTTATCGTTATTTTTACAATTCCTCTTTCTGTAATTGGTATTGTTGCGATTTATTTATTAATGGGGTCTCCTTTGAACATTATTACAGCCGTTGGTGTCCTTGTTTTAGTTGGTATTGTTGTAAATAATGGTATTGTTTTGGTTGACTATACTAATTTGCTTAGAAAACGAGGTTTCAATCTTGAAGAAGCTTGTGTCCAAGCGGCAAAAAATCGTTTGCGACCAATTCTTATGACAACTTTAACTACAGTACTGGGATTGCTTCCAATGGCTTTTTCTTCTGGGGAAGGTTCAGAAATGACCCAGCCTATTGGACAAACGGTTTTAGGTGGTTTGACCTTTAGTACAATGATGACATTATTTTTGATGCCAGTATTGTATTATATTTTCAATCGCTTTAGACAGAAAAAGGCTGAAAAAAAGGCTTTGCGAAAGCAAAAAAGAGCTGAAAAAAAAGAATTGAAAGCTAAAAAATCTTTATCTTCCATTGAAAAAAAACCCTCTGAAAATCTTGATGTTTCAAAGGAAACAAATAATCAAGAAAATGGAATGAATTCTTATGGCATGGAGGATATCGATGATTAAAGAACAGGATTCACTTTTGCGGCTTGAAATAATTTTAAGTCAATCCATCGAAGATGATTTTATATCCGCTTTTTTAAGCTGTGATACAGGTCATATGTTTACAAAATTAGATCATGTAATGGGCCAAGGTTTTTCTACTCCAAAAATGGGAGATAGTATTTGGCCACAGTTAAATTCAATGTATGTTGTGTATTGCACCCAAGAACAAATTGGACCAATAAAAGAAATTATTAATTCTTTAAGAAAAGAATATCCAGGTGAAGGGGTGGCTTGTTTTTTAAGCGAAGCTAAAGTTTTATAGTTTTAGGGGGCTATATGAAAAAAATTGTTCTTTATATTTTTCTAGGGTTACTAATTTTTTCTTGTAATACAACAAAAAATAATTTTACAGGAGAAGTTATTCGTAATCCGAAGTATAAAGTAACAGGTGATGTAGCCCCATTTCCAGGGGGTGGTGATAATCGGTCAGCTAATTTAGACTATATTTTTAACCCTGAAACTTTAGGTGTAACCACCCTAACAATTACTCGTAGTGAATGGAATATTTTGCTGGACTATTACGACCAAAATTCCAGAAATGAATCATATATCATCGGAAATTATGAATACACAAAAGGGGATTATACTTGGAACATAGATTCTGTTGGAATTAGATTAAGAGGAAACACTAGTCGTCGTCGGCCACAAATAGATTTTGGTTCAGGAAATGATGATTATGTTCCAGTTCATTTTAAGGTTGATTATGAAGAATGGCGTGGACAAGATGAAGATTGCAAACTAGCAGGTTGCATGAATGGGGTAATTTTAAAACGATTTAAAGATGACCCCACCTATGTCCGTGAAATATACGGTTACAATCTTTTTAGAAGAAATGGAATTTGGACCTCACCTAGAGCTTGTTATACCCGATTACTTGTAAATATTGTTGACGATTCATCAGCAGAAAAAAATGCAGTGGAAACTGTAAACTTTGGTATTTATGCCATGATAGAAGAAATAAATAAGCAGTTTTTAAAAGAAAGAAGCGAAGATTTGTCTGTTAATCAGGATAATTGTTCCGGAGGATTATTCAGTAATAACAAAGGCGATCTTTGGAAATGTACTTGGCAAACCAGAGATGGTGCAGCTTTGGTTCCTGGCAAAGGTGTTATGGGAATTGAAGAAATTTATTTAAATGAATCAAAAAGTAAGCGAGTAGATTACGATTTAAAAACTAACAAAGATAATTTTTCAGAAGTAAGGGAAAAATTCACTGACTGGATAGATGAATTAAATAACTTGGATGAATCAAATCCAGATGAAGTTAAATCTTGGTTCCTGAAAAATATGGATGTTGACTTATTCCTTAAAACCTATGCAGTGAATGTAATTTTGGGAATGTGGGACGATTATTGGGGAAATAAAAATAATTACTATTTGTATTTTGATACAAATGGAAAAATGTATTTCATTCCCTATGATTATGACAATATTTTAGGCGTAAGTAGTTTAGGAATAGACGGTGGAACTCAAAATCCATTAAATTGGGGGGATTTAGAAAAAGGTTCTAGACCTTTGATGCAAAAAATATTTTCAGTTCCTGAATTTGTAGAAATATATAAATCTTATCTTGTAGAATTATCCGGACCAGAAAGTCATTTTTATGTTACAAATAGCAAAGAAAGAATTAATCGGTGGCAAAAAATGATTAAACCCTATATTTTAGGTTCTAAACTTTCTGATAGCCGTGATACATCAAAATATTTCATTGATGAACCTGCTTCTTGGGGACAAACACCTTTTTACAAACTATTAGAAGGGGATGAAACAACTAATTTCTTTGAAGCAAAAACAAAAGCCATTGGTATATATTCTTCCCATGATTAAATAGTTGCTACAGAAAAATCTTGCTCTCCTTGTTTTTTCTATATACAAAAATAAGGGAAACCGATAAAATACATTTATGCAGAAAAAACTTTCAGTGCTACGAGCGGCTATTGCCCATGAATTTCTTAGCGATAACATAGACCCAGACATTACAAATCTTTGTTTTGATTCAAGGGAAGTTAAAAAAAATAGTCTATTTTTTGCTTTGCCGGGAACTCATGTTCATGGAAATGAATTTATTTCCATGGCTATATCCAAAGGTGCTTCCGCTATTGTTTTCCAAGATGAACTTCCAGAGGAAGCTAAAAAAGCAATCTCTGAAAGAAAGGTTCAAGATGGAACAGAAGTTGCTTTTGTAAAAGTTGAAAATTCAAGGTTTGCTATGTCCCCTATAGCAGCTGTTTTTTATGATGACCCTTCAAGTAAAATGGGAATAATTGGAGTAACAGGTACGGAAGGAAAAAGTTCTACAGTTGCTTTTGTGTGGCAGTTATTGAGACTTTGTGGAAAAAAAGCAGGTTTTATTTCAACTGTACAATACTCTGTTGGAGAAAAGGCTATTGCTAATCCTGAACATCAAACAACTCCAGAAGCTCCCATTATTCAGCGACAACTTTATGAAATGCTACAAAATGGTTGCCAGTTTGCAGTTGTAGAATCTTCTTCCCATGGATTATCCACAAAGACCAATCGCTTGGGTAATGTGAAATTTGATGCAGCCCTCTGGATGAATGTAACTCACGAACATTTGGAATTCCATGGTACAGTGGAACAATATAAAAGCGACAAAGCGAACCTTTTTCGTAGCCTAGATAAAATAAGTCACAAAAAAATTGTTAATGGTAAGGAACATATTTTTACTCCTTTTGGTGTTATTAATGCAGAAGATCCATCGGCGGAATATTTTGCAAATGCCACAAAATCTAAGGTTTTTAGTTTTTCCACTTTTGGTAAGGCTGGTCACAGTGAAATTCAATCAAACTGTGTTTTGCCTGCTAAAGTAACACAGTTTGAATGTCACGATTTAAATGCTACAGAAAAAGGTATTTCCTTTTTTATGCATGAAAAAAACTTAGAGGAAAGCAAATTTTCGGTGAATGCTTATTTGCCAGGTGCTTTCAATGCTTATAATGTTATGGCAGCCATAATCACTGTAAGCGAAATTACAGGTATTCCAAAAAAAGAAGTTGCAAAATATACAACTGCACTTGAACCAATAAAAGGGCGAATGACACAAGTGGATTGTGGGCAACCCTTTGAAGTTATTGTAGATTATGCCCACACACCATCTTCTTTTGAAACAATTTTTCCTCCCCTTAGAAAAAGGGCAAAGGGGAAAATTATAGTTGTATTCGGTTCAGGAGGCGAACGAGATACAAAAAAACGACCTATTCAGGGAAGAATTGCAGCTATTTGGTGTGATACAGTAATATTAGCCGACGAAGATCCTCGTGGAGAAGATCCTGTAGAATTGTTGGAAATGATAGCGAAAGGTGCTAGACAAGAGGGCAAAAACGAAAGTAATGGATTATATATAATTCCTGATAGAAAAAAAGCTATTCTACAAGCATTTCATCTTGCACAACCAGGAGATATTGTATTGCTTTTAGGTAAAGCTCACGAAAATTCTATAATTTATAAGGATTATGTTATGCCCTACGACGAAATTTCTACTGCAAAAGAGTTGCTTGACAGTATGTAAATTGCTACATTTCTTTTGCAGCTTGTGCAATATGTATTTCTTGGATTGAATCCTGCCCCTGTGATTGAGCAAGTAAAGCGGCATTATTCAGTAAGGATTCAATATATGCGCAAGAAGCACCTTTTAATTTTTCTGCTAATTTATCTTTGCTTACCATAGAATCAAGTTGTTTGTTTCCAGTGTATTTTTCGATTAAAGCTAAGCGAGCATTTTTATCTGGGTAAGGAACATAAAACTTAGAATCAAATCGTCCAGGGCGAACAAGGGCTTCGTCCAAGGCTTTTATGCTATTTGTTGCGGCTACTACTAACACTCCACTATTAACTTGAAATCCATCTAATTCATTTAAAAGAGCTGTTACAATTCTTGTATTTTCTGTTTCAATAGCATTTCCAGAATAATTTCGCTTTGTTCCAATTCCGTCAAATTCATCGATAAAAACAATACAAGGAGCATTTTTTCTAGCTTTACGGAATAACATTTTTACTTTCATGGGTCCTATAGCCATAAACATGCTTTCAAAATCTGTAGCCTTTGTAGGAATAAATTTTATTCCAGCTTCATTTGCTAAAGCTCGTGCAAAAAGTGTTTTACCGTTTCCAGGATCACCTTCTAGCAAAATTCCTTTGGGAATACGAATTCCTTTTCTTTGGTAAAAATTTGGTTTTTTAAGCATATCAACTACTTGTAGCGCTGCTTTTTTTACATCTTCCATTCCCACAATATCTGAAAAATAAGCTTGAGTTTTTTTTGCTACTTTGAAACTGCTAGGAGAAATAAATCGTTTGTATATAAAAATAATTGCTACAGCAAAAATAATATAAAAAAGAATATCTAGAATAAAAACTAGTTTTTCTTCAACGCTTTTTTCAAAACTTATTGCTGTTCCAGATAAAAGTAATCTTTCTGCAAGATCTGGGCTTTTGGGATTTTGGCAAAGATATTGGTTGCCATCTTTTAGTGTGAATTTTATAGTTTCTTCAGAAATTATTGAAGTTTCAATAGAATTAGCTTTCATTTGTTCTGCGAAAAAACTATAGGACACAAAATCTGTTTTATTAGAAAAAATTGTGTATATAAAAAAACTTCCTATGATAATTATTACTAAAGAAAAAAAAATAATTTTTCGCTTCATAAAAAAAATACTGCTAAAATATGTTATTATTTTTCAGTTTAACCTTCCTTTTATAGATTTTTAAGTTCGATAATAAACAGTTTTTGCAAAGTTATAATCAAATTGAATATGTACATTTTATGCGTTTTTTTTTATTTTGTCCACAAATGATTTTTTTATCATTCTGATTTTTTACTAATTTTTATTACTTTGGTTTTTTTCATAAAAATGATATAATTATATAGGTTTTATTATGAAGGTTTTATTAGTCGGTATAAATTCAAGTTATGTGCATACTTGTTTAGCAATTCGATCCATTAAAAATTATGTTGAATTTTTTGCAAAAAAAGAAAATCAGGATTTTTTTATTGATTTTATTGAATTTACAATTAATCAACCTATAATGGAAATATTTAAATCTATATTTTGTGATTCACCAGATGTACTTCTTTTTTCAACATATATTTGGAATGGCCCACTTATAGAAAAAATTATTTCTGAAATAAAAAAAATACTACCTTCTGTGTTAATTGGAGCTGGAGGGCCGGAATTTAGTTATGGATGGAAAAAATATTTTAACAATCTAAGTTCTTTGGATTTTATTATGTTCGGAGAAGGTGAAAAAAACACTTACGAACTGTTAAAAGACATGAACTTATATAAAAAAAATAATCCTTTGCAAAACTATTTTTTACAAGATAAACAATATGTTTCTGGAATCTACTATAAAAAAAACAACGAAATAATCTTTACTGGATTAAATCCATTAATAAAAGACTTAGATTCAATCCCTTTTTCTTATCCAGAACTTTTATCAAATAACTATGATGCAGATAATAAAATTTACTACTATGAGTCAAGTAGAGGTTGCCCATATAGTTGCTCATATTGTTTATCTAGTGTGGATAAACAAGTAAGATTTAAATCTATAGAAAAGGTTTTTACGGAATTAGATTATTTTCTAAAAGCAAATGTAAAGTTGGTAAAATTTGTTGATAGAACATATAATTTAAATCCTGAGCGATATATAAAAATTTGGCAATATATTTTAAAAAATCATAATCAAAAGACCATGTTTCATTTTGAAATTGAAGCTGAATATCTTTCAAAAGAAGCTTTGGAATTTTTACAAACTGTTCCCTATGGAATAATGCAGTTTGAAATAGGTGTTCAAACTGCAAATAAAAAAGCCTTAAAGGCAATTAATCGTTCAACAAATATTGAAATCCTAGCAGAAAATATAAAACAAATTCCAAGAACTATCCATCAGCATTTAGATTTAATTGCAGGGTTGCCCTTTGAAGATTTAGATTCTTTTGGAAAAAGTTTTGACTTTGTAATGGAACTAAAACCTGATGCCTTACAACTAGGTTTTTTAAAAGTTTTAAGTGGCACACAAATGGAAAAGTATGCTACAGAAAATGGCTGGAAGTATCAAGAAAATCCTGTGTACGAAGTTTTTTCTACTCCATACCTTACATTTCAAGAAATCAGCTTTTTAAAAGAAATAGAGGTTTTAGTTGATGCTTTTTGGAATAAAAATATTTTTTCAAACACAATGAAATTTATTTTTAGAAAAGTTTCCCCATGGACATTTTTTTACAACCTTTGCATTTTTGCAAAGTCGAAAAATAGTTTTCAAGCTGCAAGAAAAGAATTATATTGGTTTCAGTTATTAAATGATTTTATCGAAAAAGGCTTTGTAGTTCCAGAAAATAGCCACAATGAAGAACTTTTAGAAAAGTTTCAGGATGATTATTTTTTAGTTTTATATAATTTGTTAAAATATGACTTTGTATTAACAGGAAAAAAAGGTAATTTCCCAAACTGGTATATTCATCATTACAACAAAGAAAAACATCGTATTCTTTTAGAAGAAAACAAAATGCTACATAGTACAAGATTAGCCTTTGCCCTTAGTGAGTTTGAAACCTTTGATTTTGATGTAAAAAGTGAAGAACCTGAAAAGTACAAAGGTTGTTTTGAGTATTTAATTCAATACAAAACGAATTAATAATAAATGTTATTCCTAAAAATTTTTTCTGTAGGAATTAATAAATAATATTTTTTCAATATTTCAAAATCTATGTTATAATGTATTCGAGGTTCGTTATGCAGTGGATAATTCATTACGACATTGTGGCTTTTGCAATGATTGTAGTGGTTTTAGTAGTTTATCTAACATATAATCACTTAAATACACTATCAAATCGAGTATATAAATGGCTCTTAGTTGTATCTCTTTTATCAGTTTTTACAGATGTGGCTTCCGCATATGCAAGTAGTTATCTTACTTTAGATTTTATTGTTTTAAATTATGTTATAAATATTTTGCATTTTTTGGTGCAAAATTTTGTTCCTTGTTTATATTGTTTGTTTGCTTATTCTATGGTGTACGAAAATATAAATATAGGTTCAAAATGGTTTGCAGTAATATTTTTACCCTATATTTTTAATGTTGTTTTGATTTTATCTACACCAATATCAGGTGCTTGTTTTGAAATTGATTCAGCTGGTGTTTATCATAGAGGAATTGGGCAAATTTTCACATATTTGATAGCTATTTATTATATTGTTTTAAGTTGTATTATCGTTTTAAAAAATATGAAACTTTTAGGGCTTGCCCAAAGGCTTTCTGTTTTGTTGTATTCTTCAGATTGTATTATATTGGCTTTAATTCAATTTTTCTTTCCACAATATTTATTGCATGAAATAGGTATAGCCTTTGCAATGTTTTTTATCTATATTTCAATGCAAAATCCTCTTGAATATATTGATGTTCAAATCGGAATTTATAATCGAAACTTATTCAAAAAGACTATTGAAAGTAAAATTTTCAAAAAAGAAGATTTTGCCATTGTTTGTTTGCAGGTAGATGGATTAAGTTATATTAATGAAAAATTCGGTTTAAACAACGGGAATATTTTATTAAAACAAATCGCTACTTTTTTATGTAAGTTTTCAAGAAATAATGAAGTTTATCGTATATCTAATCGCCAATTAGCCTTGGTTTATATGAAAAAACCTGATTTTAATATTCTTTGCAACGAGATAATTAGTCGTTTTGAAAAACCCTTTAGTTTTAGCAATAGAAATGTAAATGTAAATTTATGGGCTTATTTATGTTGTATAAAAAGTTCAAAAGATATTGCTTCAATAAATGATACTTTTGATATAATTGATTATTCACTAAATGAAGCTCGTCAATCTAAAAAGAACAGCATTGTTTTTGCATCTACAGATATTTTAGAAAAACGTCGTAGAGAGCAAGAAATAACTCAGGCTATTTCTTCAGCTATTGCTAATTCTAGTTTGGACGTGTACTTTCAGCCAATTTTTTCTCTCGCCGAAAATCGCTATACAAAAATGGAAGCTCTTGTTAGATTAATAGATAAGGGTATAGGTCTTATTCCTCCAGATGAATTTATTCCTATTGCTGAAAAAAATGGGGATATTCTAGCAATTGGGGAAATTGTGTTAGAAAAAGTTTGTAGTTTTATTGAACAATATCATCCAGAAGATTATGGAATAAAAGTAATTCACATAAATCTTTCTGTAGTTCAATGTATGCAAGAAAATATTAACATTCGCTTATTAAATATTATTGATAAATATCGAATCCCCCACGGATTAATCGATTTTGAAATTACAGAATCCACTGCAGATAATACAAGTGAAAATCTTGACAGAATTATGCACGATTTTAACAAAAAAGGAATACACTTTTCTCTAGATGATTATGGAACAGGATATAGTAATCAAGCCAACTTAATGCGGTACCCTTATCATATTGTTAAAATCGATAAATCCTTGGTTTGGGCCTGTGATGATAATCCTAAGGCTTTGATTTCTTTAAAACACACTATTGCCATGATTAAAGATTTAAACATGAAGGTTTTAGCAGAAGGGGTAGATAATAAACACCATGTTGAATTATTAAAAGAAATAGGTTGCGACTTTTTGCAAGGTTATTATTTTTCTAGGCCCTTGGCTATTTCCGAACTGATGAATGTTATCAAAGACAATAAAATAAAAGGGGATATATAGTTTTTTCCCATATCAGAAAATTTACTTTGTTTAAGAATAGTCCTTTTTGCTAGTTGTATCTTTGTGTAAAAATGCAAAATCATTGGAAAAGGTACAATATGGTTTTTATAATTTTTATATTTCATCCAATGATTTTGCAAAATCTAAACTTATGTAAATAAGGCTTCTGCTTCTTTTTGTTTTTCGTGTTGTTTTTGTGCTGCTTCTATGGTTTCAGGACTTATGCTGTCGTAAAAATATTCTATCAAGTCGTTTGTAAAAATAACATCTTCAAACTCAATATCAATATACTGATTTTGTAGAGAAGGAACTTGATTTCCATATATTACTAAGGAACATATAACAGCAGAGTGTTCCACAACTGAAAGGAAGTTAAAGGTTAGAGTAATATCTCTACTAGATGAATACCATTCATTATGGTATTCCTTTATAGCACTTACTTTTATTTGTGAATCTGGAAGTTCCTTTGAAATACTAGTTTTATTTTCTTTTGCTATTTTTCCCCAATCTAACGCTTTTTTTATGTTTGCCCTAAGTATTTCCAAATTTTCTGGGGTCAAAACATACCATGCAGAAGAAAAATAATCTTTTTTTTGAAGATAATATAAGTTTTCTTCATCATCGTATTTAAAGTAAATTTGTTCTTCCAAAAAATACTTTGCATCGTAGCAATCAATAGTACTGATAATATATTCATCAGTAAATCCAAATGCTAAAAAGCTAGATAATAAGCTAACCACTAAAAATAATTTCTTCATTCCTTTACCTCCTTGGAATATGATGCTTATATTATAAAAGGGTAGGTGTCGCAAATAATGCTACACCTAAAAAAATTTTATAAATTAAATTGTTTATTTATTGAAAAAAGACTATTGACCTAATTAAGTTTAAGCTTTAGTATTAAAATATAAAAACAAGGGAGTAGCCAGCATGAATCTTCATGTTCGCAGTGCCGTCAGTACGATTTTATAATCCGGTTCTGTGATTAAGTGGCAAGACTTGTCTGCAATTAGCGGTCAAGTCGTATCTTTTAAAAATCCTTACAGCTTGAACCGTCTCACTTTACCATTCTAAAGGAGTGTTTTATGGAAATGGTTTTACAGTTGTTATTGTTGGTTTTGGGATTTGCCCTTTTGGTGAAAGGAGCAGACTTGTTTGTAGATGGAGCTGCTGGAATTGCAACCAAATTCGGAATCCCCCAATTAGTAATCGGACTTACTATAGTTGCAATGGGAACAAGTGCTCCAGAAGCAGCTGTAAGTATTACTGCAGCCTTTGCTGGAAACGCCGAAATTACAATCGGGAATATTGTTGGTAGTAATGTACTTAATATTTTGATTATTTTAGGAATTACAGCCCTTGTTTATCCTGTTGCAGTTCAAAAATCAACACATATTATTGATATCCCAGTTGTTTTATTTGCAACTGCAATGCTTTTCGGTCTTGGATATGATGGAAATATTAGTCGCTTAGACGGAATTATTATGCTTGTGGTTTTTGCAACTTATCTATTTTACTTATTTTGGGATGCAAAAAGACCTAATAAATTAGAATCAAAAGAGGATGCAAAAGAAAATACAGTAAACTCTGAAGCAGAGGTAAAAAAACTTTCTTTACCAAAAGCATTAATTTTTACAGTATTAGGTTTGATTTTAATTGTTGCTGGATCAAACTTTGTAGTAAAATCTGCTACATTTGTGGCAACTGCATTAGGATTAAGTCAAAGATTTATTGGATTAACAATAGTTGCCTTAGGAACTTCCTTACCAGAGCTATTTACGTCTGTAACTGCAGCATTAAAAAAGAACTCTGATATTGCTGTGGGAAATATTGTAGGAAGCAATATTTTTAATATCTTATTCATTGTTGGACTGTCTGGCTTAATTATTCCAGTGCCCTTTGACCCTGCCTTTAGATTTGATACAGTTGCTTCTGGATTAGCAGCTATTGCTTTATTACTTTTCAGTTTGCCAAAAAAACGTCTTTCAAGAATTAGTGGCGTAGTACTACTTTTATTATATCTAGCATATTTTATTGCTATTTGGTAAAAAACTCTTTTTCAGGTAAATTGACTGATATTTAACAACTTGAGTAATGATTTAATTTATCAAACTGTTAAAAAATTGTTTTGAAATTTTTGTGTTTTATTATGAGGAAGAAGATGAAAAAAAGAAGTGGATTGTAGCAGTATTACTAGCTACGAGTTTATTATTTTGTGTAGTGGCTTGTAAAAACACAGCCGGGGATTACGGCATGAGTCACAAGGATAGTGTGCTTGCAACGCGTGCAATACGCTCTTTTTAGTTTCAAGTAGTTGACAACCTTAAAAGCATTTATGTGGTGAAATTACAAACCCCAGGTTTATGGTAAAGCCTGGGGTTTGTTTATTCTAAAAAGTTATAACAATGGGTGACTTATATTTTAAAAATTTCTGCAAAGGCTTTTAATGCACCTTCAGTTTTTCCTGCAAGAACTTGCTTTGTTAGAACTTTACCTAACTGTACTCCTTCTTGATCGAAACTGTTCAAATTCCATAAAAAACCTTGAAACATAATTTTATTTTCATAATGAGATAGTAATGCTCCCAAGGCTTCTGGAGTAAGTGTTTTTCCATATATTAAACTAGAAGGTCGTTCTCCGGGAAAGTTTTTGTTAGGGTTTTCATCTGTTTTACCACAAGCAAAAGCAACAATTTGTGCTGCCAAATTAGCACATAATTTTTTTTGGCTTGTTGAATCATCTACAACAACGTCACTGCCACTTTGGTTATCATTAAAACCGATAAATTGTAAAGGAATAATATCAGTTCCTTGATGTAAAAGCTGATAGAATGAATGTTGCCCATTAGTTCCTGGTTCACCAAAAATTACTGGACCTGTAACATAGTCAACGGGTTCTCCACGGCGATTAACTTGCTTACCATTAGATTCCATATCTGCTTGCTGAAGATGTGCAGGGAATCGACTTAATGCTTGACTATAAGGTAATATTGCTGTTGCTGGATAACCTTGCACATTTCTTTCATAAATACCAATAAGAGCATCCAACATAGCTGCATTTTTAGTAATATCTGTAACAGTTGCAGTTTTATCTGCTTGATTTGCTCCATTTAAAAAGCAAGCAAATACTTCAGGACCAAAAGCTAAAGAAAGAACAGCACCACCTACTGCCGATGTAGAAGAAAAACGTCCTCCGATGTAATCATCGATATAGAATGATGCAAGATAAGCAGGGTTATTTGCCAAAGGACTTGTTTCAGAAGTTACAGCAATCATGTGTTTAGAAGAATCAAGGTTTGCTTTTGCCAAAAAATCTTTTACAAAAAGTTCGTTAGCCAAAGTTTCTTGGGTTGTTCCACTTTTTGAAACAAGAACAAACAAGGTATGAGGTAAATCACAAGTTGCAAGTACTCCGGCTCCATCATCTGGGTCAACATTAGAAATAAACTTTGCCTTTAGTTTTAGTTTTCCATTAGCTTTTGCCCACTGTTCTAAAGCTAAATACATTGCTCTAGGACCTAAATCTGAACCTCCGATCCCAATTTGTACAACAGTAGTGAATTTTTCCCCATTTGCGTTGGTGATTTTTCCACTGTGAACTTTTTCTGCAAATTCTGCAATAGCATCCTGTTGAGCTTTGTAAAAAGTGCGAGCATTTTTACCATCGTAAGTTACATCGCTACCAAGCTGTCCACGAACAAGATGATGAAGTACTTTTCGATTTTCTCCAGTGTTTATTACTTCGCCATTGAAAAGTGCTTGAAACTTTTCTGCTAATTGTGCTTCTGTTGCTAATTCTTGTAGAACGCTTAAAACTTGAGGATTAACTTGTTTAGCAGCATAATTGTATGTTAGATCAGCTGCCATTGGAACAGAATAACTTTTAACTCTTGCGGCTCCATCTTTTCCTGAAAGCTCATCTTTTACAGATACAAGATTTTTTAAAGACTGAAGTTTTTTGAATGACTCCAATTTGTCAAGATTTTCCCACTGAATCATATATACCTCGTGAATATTATTGTAAATTTATTTAACTATAACATAATCTAAAGTTTTGTTTCAATATTGGAAAGACATTCCCAGTACATTCTGTTGTCTTTTATCCAATGATGAATTTTACCTTGGCTTTGAAGGTAAGATAGATATGAACGTAAAGTGCTTCCAATTAATACATATTGTCCATCTTGTAAGGTGATGTTATTCAAATCTGCAATATATTTTAAAAGTTCTTCTGGTGTCATAGGTTTTTTTAGTGCCTGTAGTATACTTGCTTCTGTTTCAAGGATTGCAAGCAAATTCAGTTCAGCAATGGCAGAAATTTCTGTTTCAATATTTCCGTGGCTAGGAATGTAGTGTTGGGCTGGAATATCCTTGATTCTATTTAAGGTTTCTTTAAATGAACCAACATCGAATAAAAAAGGAATCCAATATTTTTTTATTACATGTCGCCCAAAAATACTGTCTCCAAGAAATATACTTTTTATTCCCTGGGGCGAAGTATAAAAAATCCCAGTTTGATCGAAGTAATGGCCAGGTAGTGGAACAAACTGAATTTTTCCTCCATCAGAAAGTATAATTGTTTCTTCATAATTAATAATTTTATCAACTGAAGTTGAAGAGGCAACATACATTTTTCCTGTAATTTCTTTAAAAGGGTAGCCACCCCAAATTACAGTAGGTTCAAGCAAAGTAAATTCCATGGAACCTCGTTCTCCAAGGCTAGCCCAGATTTGACAACCAGTTTTGTTTACAAGCCATTTATTTCCACCGATATGATCAGCATTAGAATGAGTAGAAATTATTGCTTTTAATACAAAACCTGATGGAAATAAATGCTCTAGAATTTTGTAAATTTTTTTTCCAGCATCAGAATCTCCACCGCTGTCCACAAGGTATATTTCCACTGGACTTGATTTTTCTGTTTCTGTGGAATTGGGTTTGCAAAAATTGCTGCCCTTATCGCAGATTATTCCAATATTTGTAACTCCAGTAATTACATCCACTGTTTCAGAAATGTGAACTACTGATTCCAATGAAATTGCCATGATTTTATTTTCCTATAACAAGTTTCCAGCAACGATGTATTTTTTTATTTCTAAAGTCTTCTGGAATGGTTTGTAGTGTTAAATCGGTAATTTGAATTATTTTATTCCTTTTGGTTACTTTTGGAAGTTTTTCTGGATCCCAAACAAGTTGACGGCTGTTGGTAGAAAAATATAAAACTCCACCATCTTTCAAAAGGTTTAGACATTGGGTCACAAGTTTTATCCAATCTCGGTTTATGTCTAATGTTCCCTTTGTATTTTTAGAGTTAGAAAAAGTTGGAGGATCTAATACAATTATATCCCATCTTTTTTTTGTAGTTTCAAGAAATTCTGTCACATCTTGGCGAATAAAATTATAGTCTTTTTTTGTAAAGCCGTTAAGAAGCATATTTTTTTTTGCCCAATCAATATATGTGTTAGATAAATCCACAGAATCAACAGAACTTGCTCCTCCAGCGGCAGCATAAACCGAAAAAGCTCCAGTGTAGCAAAATAAATTTAATATAGATTTATCTAAGCAACTTTCTTTTACTATTTTTCGTAAGGGTCTGTGGTCAAAAAATAAACCTGTATCTAAATAATCTGAAAGATTAACACTAAAGATTAGGTCTTGCTCTCTTACAATTCCTTCAATTTGGGTTGTATCTTTTTCTTTTTCGTACTGGGCAGTACCACGTTGTCTTTTTCGTGTTTTAATAATTACATTAGAAACATTTATTCCTATTGCATTTGCTGCACTTTGTGCCATAGTCATAAGCCATGCTTGTTCTAATTCCTCTGCTTTTTCGTAGGGTCGTTGGTAAAGAAATAATCTAAGGTAGATTTCATCTTCTTTTCCGATGGAAGAAACTAATGTATATAAATCTATTGCTAAGGGAATCTCTGGAATATCTTTGTCATAAAGTCTATAACAAGTTACTTGGCTTCGTTTTGCCCATTTTTTGAGATGTTTATATCTTTTTTGTAATCGATTAAATAAAAGTTCAGCCTGATAGTTATTTTTTTCTACTTCGTTTTTCATCACTTTATCTAGCATTTGCTGATTCATTTATTTTTATGCAAAGCATCGCATATCCTGAAGTAAGGTCTTCTTGTTGACAAACAATATCTTCTGGAACTTTCAGTTTTACATTTGTAAAATTCCAAATTGCTTTTATTCCAGCAGCAACAATTATATTTGCAGCTTCTTGTGCTTCAGAAGATGGCAATGTTAAAACTGCAATATTAGCATTTAGAATTTTTGCTTGCTCTTGTAATGATTCCATGGGATAAACAGAAATACCATGAATGTTTTTTCCTACTTTTTCGTGGTTTTTGTCAAAGGCAGCAATAATATTTAACCCATGATTTTTGAATTCTTGATAACCAGACAAAGCTGTTCCTAGGTTACCTGCCCCTATCAAAACTGCATTTTTAGTTTTGTCCCAGCCTAAAAAATGTTCAATAGCAGCTATTAATGGCTTTACATGATATCCTTTTTTAGGTTTGCCGATTATTCCAGTAATGGCTAAATCTTTGCGTATTTGAATAGGTTCTAAATTCAATTCATTAGCGATAAATGTTGCAGAAACAAAATCTGTTCCATCTTCCTCTATTTGCTTGATAATATGGAGATATAAAGGTAATCGTCTAATAGATGGGGTGCCTAGAATCTTTTCTGTTGACATAACTTCTTTATTATATGTCAAAAATATCCAGTTGTAAAGATTTCTATAAAAAAAGTATTATTTTTTATTAATAATAGTTAAATAAACTTAGGACTACAACACTATAATCCTAAGTTTTTTTGTGTTTTTTTAAAAACTAATCTACACAGTCAACCTTTTCAATGTGGGCTCCTAAACTTTGAAGCCTTTCAGTTAGGTTTTCGTAACCTCGTTCCACTTGGTACACGTTACTGATTACACTTTCTCCGTGAGCTGCCATGGCTGCTATAATCATAGCCATACCGGCACGTACATCCGGAGAAACTAATTGGTCTCCATGTAGTTTGCAAGCTCCTGATACAACAGCTCTGTGAGGGTCACAAAGTGTTATTCTTGCTCCCATACCTATAAGTTTATCCACAAAAAACATTCTAGATTCAAACATTTTTTCGTGAATTAAAACCGTGCCGTCTACTTGAGTTGCAACAACTGTCATGATACTTGTTAAATCAGGTGGGAAACCTGGCCATGGTGAATCGTCAATTTTTGGAATCATTCCTCCTAAGTCTGTGTTCACTTGCATAGCTTGCCCCACTGGCACTGTAAGAGTGTTGCCTTCAATATGCCAACTGATTCCTAGTTTGTTAAATGCAAGTTTAATTGGTCGCATATCTTTGGGATTTACATCATTTATTGTAATGCTGCCTTTTGTTGCAGCCGCTAAGCCTATAAAGGAACCAATTTCCATGTAATCTGGTCCAATCCTAAAGCGGCATCCGTGCAATTCTTTTACACCATCAATTTCTAAAATATTACTGCCAATTCCTGTGATTTTTGCACCCATGGCTTTTAACATATTGCAAAGGTCTTGAACATGAGGTTCACTGGCAGCGTTTGTAATTGTAGTATGACCCTCTGCAAGAACAGCAGCCATGACGGCATTTTCTGTGGCTGTAACAGAAGCTTCGTCTAAAAATATGTCTGCTCCTGCTAATTTATTGGCAGTAAATGTAAACTGCCCATTTACTGCAACTCTGGCACCTAATTCAGTTAGGGCTAAAAAGTGAGTGTCTAATCTTCTTCGGCCTATTACATCGCCACCTGGTGGAGGAAGACCAACTCTACCGGAACGAGCAACTAATGGTCCTGCAAAAAGAATAGAAGCCCTTAGCTTTTTGGAAAGTTCCTGTGGAATATCAGTATTCAACGTGCCAGAAGCACATATTTCCCAAGTGTTTTCTTCAAGTTTTTTTACGGAAGCTCCTATGGATTCTAAAATAACCATCATTACTTCTGTGTCTTTAATGTTTGGAACATTTTCTAAAATAACAGGTTCTGTAGTTAAAAGTGCAGCGGCGATGCAAGGTAAAGCTGCGTTTTTATTTCCACTGGCAGTTATAGTTCCTTTTATTGGAAAGCCACCTTCTATATGGTATTCATAAAGCCTATTCATTTTTTGTAGTCCTTAATAAACTTGTTAATTTAATTATCGGTTTGTAAAGCAATAAGGTTAAGTAAAGTAGCTACTCCAAATACCATTTGAGTTAAGGAAGCCCATTCGTATCGTGAATGAAAATTGTGGCCACCTGTAAAAATATTTGGGCAAGGAATACCTAATTCTGTTAATCTAGAACCATCTGTACCACCACGAATAGGGATGAATTTAGGTTCTAAGCCAGTTTGTCTAACTGCTTTTTCAAGGTTTGCAATTACAAGAGGATTTTTGCTAATTTTTTCTTTCATGTTCAAATACTGTTGAGTATGTTTTACGGTAACTGAACTTCCAGGATTTTTTTTGCAAACAATATTTGCTAAATCTTCCACCAGTTTTTTTCTTCGTTCCATGCCTTCAGTTTCAAAATCCCGAAGAAAAAGGGTAACATCTGCTGTTTCTATGTGACCTTGAATTTCCATGGGAGCAAAAAATCCTTGGTAACCGTCAGTAGTTTCTGGAGATTCTTGGCGAGGCAAAAAAGCAACAAATTCAGAGGCTAAAGTTATGGCGTTTACCATATTTGGTCTTGCAGCCCCTGTATGCAAAGATTTTCCTGTAAAATGTATTTCGCTTTTCCATGCGTTAAAACATTCAGTTTCAATTTCCGGGGCAGCTCCACCGTCTACTGTGTAGCATTGTTTTGCAGTAAACCATTCCAGAGGAACTTTGTCCATTCCATGACCTGTTTCTTCATCTGGAGAAAAAAGAATCTCTACTGTGCCATGGGGATGAATTGGGTTACCTTCAGAATCTTTTTGGGTTAAAAGCTCAATAGCCGTCATTATGATTGCAATTCCAGCCTTATCGTCGGCTCCCAATAGAGTAGAGCCATCGGTTGTAATAATTGTTTCACCTTTTGCAGTTGTTAAAGCAAAATCTTCTGCTGGATTTAAGACAATACCATGATTAAGTTGAATTATATTGCCATCGTAATTTCGGATAACATTGGGTTTTACATCTTTCCCAGAAACTTCTTCGGTGGTATCCATGTGAGCAAGAAATCCAACAGCTGGAACTTTTTCCATGCCCTTAGTTGCTGGAATTCTTGCGCAAACATAAGAATTTTCGGTTATAGAAATATCTGTTATACCAAAGTTTTTCAGTTCTTGTACCAAGGTTTCAGCCAAAACCTGCTGTCTTTTTGTTGATGGAATAATTCCTTGGTCTGCTTGAGCTGAATCGCTTGTAGTGTGAATTTTTACATAAGTTAAAAATCGGTTAAGTAAATTTTCTGTGGTTTGTGAATTAATATCTTGGAATTTCATAAAAATATTGTAGCATAAAATGACTTTCTAGGCTACAGGCTCCATTTTTTTTTAAAATACAAAAAAAATCCTTTGGCAAAAAAAATATTACTTAAACTCCCGGAATAAAAAGACGATAAACAAATGTAAGGTTTTCGGAAAAACTATTCCGAGTCCATGTATTTTGTGGAGGTTTGCCCATGCAGGCACCTATTGTACAGCTTGATTTATCTGTAAAAGAGCCAATTCAAGCAGCGAGTATGGCTAATAGTTCAGAACAAAAGACGGAAGCAAAAACTTCATCTTTTGAAAAAGAACTTGAAAAAGCAATGAATTCGAACTCGAAGCAAGAAAAAGCTCCAAAAGTGGATGAAGAAGTACGACAAGAGAATTTTGCTCAAAGTTTGGATAAAAAACTTGATTCAAAAATTATTCTTGAAGGCAAGAACTTAATTGACAGAATCGGTTTGTACCAAAAAAATCAGTTAAAAATTCAGTCTAACCTTGAAGATTCCACCGAAGGATCCTTCAGTACCGAAGGAATTGCAAAGAATCTAAGGGAAATTGTAGAACATAAAGCTCAAGATTTGGTATCTAGCTTGCAAAAGTTAAAAAAGGATATAACAGAGGCAGAAAAAAATTCTGTAGTTGAAAATCCAGTTGTTTTTGTTGACAAAGAATTGATGCAAGCACTAAGCGAAAAAACTGAGGCTAAAGAAAATAGTTTTAAATCAAAGGATTTAAAAGGTGAAGAAGATGTTTTAGCCGCTGTAAATATGTTTAATCATCAAGCAAATCTTGAAAACCTTGGGCAAAATGTAGACGAAGTTGCTACAGTAGATGTGGACGGGGTAAAAAACCTTAAACTTGAAACAGGAACTGATTTAGACCAAAAGATTTCCGTTATGGATTATCGTTCAGCATCGGAATCTGGAGTAACAGAAGCATCTCTAAACGATGGAAATTTTGTAACAAGTGTAAGTTATGGTGAAGGTTCAGCAGATATTACCTTTAATCTAAACCAAGTTGCAGAAAAAACATCTGTTGTTGCTGGTGAAAGTCCAAAAGAAAGTCGGTTTGCTTCTATGCTTTCAAATCAGTTGCAAAATAATGCAGCAGATATGGTTAAAACTGGTTCTATAGTGTTAAGGGATGGAAATGCTGGAACAATTAATTTGATTTTGCATCCAGAACAACTTGGTAACGTAAAAATTAGCCTTGAATTACAGGATAAATTAATATCTGCACAGATAACTGTTGCTTCTGAAGAAGCGTTTCAAGCATTTAAAGAATCAATTTCTGCTTTAAAGCAAGCTTTTTCAGAAAGTGGATTTCAAACTGGTGGATTTGATTTAGCTTGGGCAGGTAGTGGAAATAACGGTACTAACCAAAATAATAACGGAAATTCTTTTCAGCAACAGGCCTTTTCTTTGGCACAAGTTGCTTATGGAGATTACGGAATAGAGGAAATTTCAGAAGATTTGCTTTTTGAGCAAAAAAAATATTCAGATTCGGAACAGGTTGCCGTTAATATAATGGCCTAGGAGTAGGAAATGCAGATAAATACAACAATGAGTGGCACAGAACAGCTTCAGACCCAAATGGCTGTTGATACTTTTAACAAGTCTTTAAATGTTAGCGGTCGTGTTGCTAGCCAAGAACTTGGGAAAGATGATTTTTTGAAGTTGCTTATTACTCAGCTTCAAAATCAAGACCCAACAAGTCCAATGGAAAATACTGAATTCATTGCACAAATGGCTCAGTTTTCATCATTGGAGCAGATGACCAACATGAGTTCAGAATTTACAAAGTTGGCAAATATGTTGAATTCTGGAGAAGCTGTTACTATGCTTGGAAAGAGTGTAGAAGTTAATGTTGGTGAAAATGTTATTACAGGTGTTGTGGAAGCAGTAACTAGAGGTGCCGCACCACAACTTAAAATAAATGGAATGCTTTATAGCATGGATCAAGTAAACGCCGTATACGGTAATTAAGAGGGTAGCTATATGATGAGATCACTTTACTCCGGTGTATCCGGGATGCAGAACCACCAGACACGTCTGGATGTAATCGGCAATAACGTTGCTAATGTAAACACAACTGGTTTTAAAAGAGGACGCGTGAACTTTCAAGATATGATTTCACAGCAACTTTCCGGTGCGGCAAAACCCACAACTGAACTTGGTGGCGTTAATCCTAAAGAAGTGGGACTTGGTGTTATGACAGCTAGCATTGACACAATCTTTACCCAGGGAAATCTTCAGTCTACAGGAGTTTCCACCGACGTAGCAATTCAGGGAAATGGTTTCTTTGTATTGAAAAATGGTGAAGAAAGTTTTTATACCCGTGCTGGTGCCTTTGGTGTAGATAGTGAAGGTACTTTAGTGAATCCTGCCAATGGAATGCGTGTTCAAGGTTGGATGGCAGAAGAAGTAAACGGTCAGATGATTCTTCAAACTGCTGGTTCAACAGAAGATTTAATTATTCCTGTTGGTTCTAAGGATCCAGCAAAGGCTACTCAAAATGTAAATTTTGCTTGTAACTTGAACAAAAATACCCCTGAAATCCTAGAAGGAGCCAGTTTAGATGATGTAATAAAGGGTACTTGGGGAACAGAACAAAAGATTTACGATAGCTTAGGAAATGAACATCTTTTATCTGTTTCTTTTACTAAAGTTCCAGGTACACCTAATCAATGGCAAGCAACAGTTACAGTTGATCCAGAAAACGCTGAAGGAACAGAAACCAGAGTTGGTCTTGCAACAACTGATGGTGTAGAAAACACTTTTATCCTAAATTTTGACAATACTGGAAGTTTGCTTTCTGTAACAGATACAGCTGGTAATGTATCAAACCCAGAAGGTGAAATTGTTCTACAAGCATCATTTAATGTTCCAGATACAACAGCTGATGCAGAAGGAAACCCTTATCGCCAAACATTAAATATTAGCTTAGGAACTATTGGTAGCCAAAAAGATACAATCACACAGAGTGCTGCACAGAGTTCAACAAAAGCTTTCTATCAAGATGGTTACACAATGGGTTACCTTAATAACTTTAAGATAGACTCCAGTGGTATTATTACAGGTGTTTACTCTAACGGAACAAATAGAACTATTGGACAGATTGCATTAGCAACTTTCACAAACCAAAATGGTCTAGAAAAAGCTGGAGAAAATACCTATGTTGAATCAAATAACTCTGGACTTGCAAATATCGGAACTTCTGGAATAGCAGGAAAAGGTTCTATGTTAGCTGGTTCTTTGGAAATGTCCAATGTTGACTTAACTGAACAGTTTACAGATATGATTGTAACTCAACGTGGATTCCAAGCTAGTTCAAAGACTATTCTAACTGCAGATACTTTGTTGGATACAGTATTAAATCTAAAGCGATAATTTTTAGATTTTAATAGAAGTTTTTTTTCTTTGATTTAAAACCGTGCTTTACATAAGGCACGGTTTTTTTTGTGCAAATCTCTGATTCTAAATGCTCCTCATGCCTTTTCCGCTACAATCGGACCGCAGTTGCATATGGCACTGTAAGTTTTTTCGCTACAATCGCCGTTACAAGTTTCAAGGTAGAGCCTAAATTATTATACAGAACGTCGCGGTCGTTGAATATAAAATGCGTCACTTTTCTTGGAAAGGAACTTTTATCGCTACTGTGCCGCAAGGGTTGCATATGGCACTGTAAGTTTTTCCGCTACAATCGCAGTTGCTAGTTTCAAGGTAGAACCTAAATTATTATACAGAACGTCGCGGTCGCTGAATATAAAATGTGTCACTTTTCTACGAAAGGAACTTTTATCGCTACTGTGTCGCAAGAGTTGCATATGGCACTGTAAGTTTTTCCGCTACAATCGGACCGCAGTTGCAAGTTTCAAGGTAGAGCCTAAATTATTATACGGAACGTCGCGGTCGTTGAATATAAAATGTGTCACTTTTCTTGGAAAGGAACTTTTATCGCTACTGTGTCGCGAGGGTTGCATATGGCACTGTAAGTTTTTCCGCTACAATCGCCGTTGCAAGTTTCAAGGTAGAGCCTAAATTATTATACGGAACGTCGCGGTCGTTGAATATAAAATGCGTCACTTTTCTTGGAAAGGAACTTTTATCGCTACTGTGCCGCAAGGGTTG
>JAGAOP010000058.1 GCA_017623685.1 Spirochaetaceae bacterium | reverse complement strand
TTCTAGAAGAAAGAGTAGATATTTCTAGTATTTCTTCTTGATTAACCATATATTGCATTGAAAAAAGCATGGTTTTAGAAAACAAAAAAATTGATAATATAATAACTACTAACTGTTTAATCTTTATTTTCATTTTTTTTAGTTCCAAAAGAAAAGAATCCATATAGCAAAACTAAAAAAACTAGAATAGCCAAAGAAAAAATAAGTTTGCCAATCATTATAAAATAAATAATACCAACTAAACCAGAAATAAAGAGCAACACTTTTAATAAACCATTAACTAATTTAATCACTCTTTTGTGTTTTTCTGATTTATCAGGATTGCTTTTGTTTATGTAGGTATATATTTTTCGTGCGGTAAAATATGCTAACAATACAGCAAAGAAAATAAAAGAAATAATGCTATATAGATTTGGATTTGTTACTGCAAGCTTCCATAATGGATAAACTAAAATAAACCCACATACACAGCATAATAAAATTAATACAAGAACCTTAAGTATTGAAAGTAAAAGGTTACCATAGCCTTTTATAATTTTTTGCAACATGATTTAATTCATTTTGAAAACAGGTTCTGCAAATTTTAACAATTTTGAACCTGTTTTCATAAAGTTAAAGGGGAATTTATTCTTCCTCAATAGCTCCTGTAGGGCATGCACCTACACAAGTTCCACAACTGACACATGTATCTGCATCAATTACTCTAACGTTGTCGCCTTCGCTAATTGCTCCAGCTGGACATTCAGCTTCGCAAGCACCACAGTTTACACAAGCATCTGTAATTTTGTATGCCATATTAAACCTCTTGTATATAGTATTATGTTAATAGAATAACATATCCTTACTCAAAAAACAAGGTGTTATCAGTTGAATTTTATCTAGAGTATTTAAATTACAACCCGTAGATAATTTTTTCAGCAATCTGGGGGCCGATTAATTCATTTCGGGCATTATTTAAAGCCGCCCATTCAGAATTTCCCTTTCCTTCTACTTCAATTACAGTATGGTACAATTCATTTCCTGTTTTCATTTCTAAACAAGTTATTTCTGCAATCATAGGAATCGTAACACTTGTCCCTTCTTTTGTAATTTCTCCATTATATTTTACAGTACCAAAAATTAAATAGGATGAGTTGTTGCCGATTAGGTTATAGGCAGCTTTGTATACATTTTCTGTTTTCCCAGAATTTATTTCGTTTACAAAGTCTGCTAAGCCAATTCCTGTAAAACCCTTTCTCATTAACGAGGTTAGTATTGCAGAAGCAGATAAGCTGTTGTCTGTTACTGGATTACCTTTTTTATTGTAGTCCAAAATTGATATGGTTCCACCCCAGTTATAACGATTTGTTGTTACTTTGTAGGGAATTTCCACAGATTTTTCAAATTCATCATTTCCAATTTTAAATGTTACAAAACTGTTACAAGCAAAAGATGTGTCTGGAATAGAAAAAGAAACTTGACCTTCTTGGTTAGTAATTAATTCTTGTGATTCAAAGGTAACAGTGTCATTTTGTCGAGTTTTAGGATAAATAACTGTTACTGGAAAATCAACTGCAGGGGAACCGTCCTCTGTATTTGTAACAGTAGCTGTAAAAGGAATTTTAAAAGTTCCGTTCTTTTTGATTTCAGCAGGTGTTTTTCCTGCACTTATTAAAAGATTTTCTACAGGATTTACAATTACTTTTTCTATAGCTTCAGATTCTGTTTGCTCCGAAGTTGGCGAAATTGTTGTATTTGAAATATCCTCTGTTGGAGCTTCTTTTTCGCTATTGTTAGAATTATTTTCAGCCAGATTTATTTCTTTTTCTACAGGTATATCTTGTTGAAAAATTTCTTCTTGCTCTGTAACAGAAGCAGTTGAAGTTGCAGAATTAGTTGTAGTACAAGCTGTACAAAAAACTAAAATAACTATTAAAATTAGAACACTGTGTTTATTTTTCATGAAAAATAACTCCTAGAAAAAATTTTTATGAAAAAGATAATGTATTTTATAATAATAAAGTTGTGTTATGGACTAAATTTTTTTTAGCCATTAAATGTATATTAATACTACATGAAAAAAAAAACAATAGCTGTTGAAAATAACTTGCTGAAGTTGTATTATAAAATCAAATGAGAGCTACGTTTGCAAATATTTATCTTGATAATCTTAGGCATAATATTTTAGAAATTAAAAAAATAATTCCAAAGGCAACAAAAATTTGTATTCCTGTAAAAGCAGATGCCTATGGACATGGAGCTGAAGCAATTTCCAAAGAATCCTTGAAGTGTGGGGTTGATTATTTTGCGGTGGCAGCAGTTGCCGAAGGAGTTCAACTTAGACAAGCTAATATTTCAATTCCTATTTTAGTTCTTAGCCTGCCTAATCCTTCTGAATTTGATGAAATAATCGATAATAATTTAACACCTGTAATTTTTGATTCCCAGTTAATAGAAATGTTTGCTACTGCTGCCCAAAAGCATAACAAAGTTGTTTCTGTTCATCTAAAAGTTGATACAGGAATGGGACGCATTGGTTGTAAAATTGAAGATGCATTATCTTTGGCAAAAGAAATTTCAAATAATAAATGGCTTTCCTTAGCAGGAATTTTTACTCATTTTCCTGTGGCGGATTCCTTGGATGAAAAAGATAAAGAATATACTTTAACTAAGATTAAAAGTTTTAATAATCTAATTCAACAAATAAAAGCAGAAGGAATAAATCCTGGAATTTGTCATTGTTCAAATTCTGCAGGAATTTTTTGTTATCCAGAAGCTTGCTTTGATATGGTTCGTCCTGGGTTAATTACATATGGTTATTATCCTGGTGACATAACTGCCGAATATCTTAATTCTATAGGCAAAAAAGTTGAATTAAAGCCTGTAATGGAGCTTAGAAGCCGCATTGTTGCTATTAACCACATGGAAAAGGGCAAAAGCGTGTCTTATGGTAGGGAATGGATTGCCACTGAAGATTCTTATATTGGAGTTCTCCCTTTAGGTTATGCAGATGGTCTTCTTAGAAATTACGGAAAAAATCTTTTAGTTGCCATAGAAGGGAAGGGGTATCCTATTTGTGGAAGAATTTGTATGGATCAATGTATGGTTTATTTAGGCAACACTTGTTCTATCGAAAGATGGCACGAAGTAATTGTCTTTGGTCCAAAAGAAAAGGGAGCTTTACAGGATGCTTCTGATATTGCAACAAGGGCTAATACAATTCCATATGAAGTTACTTGTGGAATAGATAAACGTGTTCCTAGAATATACATTGGTGGCTAGTTTTCTTACATTTTAGTTCTTTTTGATTTTTATATTACTACTTGTACGATTTATTAAATTCGTATTATAATATCATCATGAAAGCGGTTTTTGCTTTTTTATTATTTTATTTACTGTTTTTTCTTGGTTGTTCAAACCCTCAAACTGATATAGAACAAAAACCTGAGGATTATGATAATACTTTAAGAAAATACTTAGAACTCCAAGCTCAAAAAATTGTCTGGACTGAAGAAATTGAACCAAATGTGATTTCTGAAAAAAAGAAAAAAGATGCAGAATTATTTGGAAGTTCAAGATATTCAATTCCAGAGGTTGCTTCTGTATTAAATCCTCTAACTGAAGATTTGGTTTTCCCTGGGATTGAAGGTTTGGGACTTTTAGATATTTCTACACTAGATAATTCCCTTAGAACTTTGATTGATAATTTTTGTAATGAATTAATTACTATTTCTTCAAAAAGTGTAGAAGGCAAAAAATCAGTTCTTTATAATTCTTTTATACCAGAACAAAATTATATTTTAACCATATTTTTATACGATATAGAAAATTTGCCTGCTTTTACTAAATATTTGATTTTTGCTCCTTGTCAAGAAGGTGAATATACAAAAATCTGGATACGTTTTTTTTCACAGGAAGGTTATCTAGATATAGAACTTTATGGGATTGAAACAAGCCAAGGTTGGCGTTTCCAGCAGATAAAATATGGGGTATTAGAAAATGAATAATGTGCTTTCTGGTCTTGAACGTGATATTGTTGTGTCTTATCTTTGTGATGGTGAAATTCCTTTTACCCTGGTACCCTCGCAACCTGCAGAAAAAATTTATTCACTTACAACAGGGAATAGTGGTATTAAGGTTTTGTCGCAAGGGATATTTCTTTTTTCTGATTCTTTTGTATTGCCTGTTAATCTAGTAGGAACTTCTGTAGAAATTCGTTTTTATTTTCGGAAGTTAGGTCTTTCTTTTACTAATTCCGTATATCGTACAAAGGCTGGTGCTTTAGCTATAGCAATTCCCAAAGAAATTTTAAGACTTCCAGATGCTATTGCTTCTGTAGAGTCACCATTTACTTGTCGTCTTTTTTTAGGAGAAGCATTTTCTGGAGAATGTTTAGATTGTGGACAAAAAGAAGGCTTTCCGTTGTTTGTTCCTCAAACTTGGCATCTTTTATCAGAAAATCCTTCTAGGGAATTGGAAAAACTTATGGAAAAATTCTGCAAAGCTGTTCCTGTAGAAGTTCCAGATTCCCTAAAAAATCTTATGTGTAGAACAGGGAAAGGTATTCTTTCGGTACAAGGAAAATTGCTAGATGATAATCCTTTCCCTTCAGACAGTTGTATTACAACAGAAACAATAAAGGAAAATTCAGAGATTCAAAAAGATGTTTCTTCTTTGGCTTCTGGATTTTATTTTGTTACAGGTGGAAGTTCTTCTGTAACTGGAAAAACTTATTGGATAAAAGATATAATCGACCATCAGTACCTTTCTGAATTGTTTCCTGTGTTTACGATTGCTATGTTTCTTTCAGGTAACGAGGTTTCTACTTCTTTGCAGGATAGATTTGCCAATCTTCAAGTTTTATATGTTAGTAGTTCAGAAATTGTTTTGGCTGCAGAAAGTGGTAACTTTCAACTGCAAAAAGAAGTTGAGTATTCCATTTTATTACAAGTTCCAATGGGATCTTTGCGTAGAACAATAACCTTAGTTTGTTCTGTAGATGAAATTTATCAAAAGGATAATAAAACCTGTGCTTTGTGTAGACTTTCTTCTGTAAAAGCCGAAGATCAACGATTTTTATATGAATCCTTAAATGGAACACGATATACATAAAAAAACTCCAAAACTTTTTAGTTTTGGAGTTTTTTTTGCTTTAGCATTATTTAAAAAGTGATTATTAAAATCACTTTTGTTTTTTATTCCTGTGGTGTATCTGTAGAAAGGATGAAATTATCCAATAGTTCATCAAGTTCACGTATATTTTTCTTTGTGGCAAATGCCATATCAGAAACGTGTTGAGAAGCAATAGTAATTTCTTTTGCACCTTCATGCATTTCTGTCATACCACTTTCTACAGAACGGCTAATGTCTTCTAGGTTGGAAACTCGGCCTTTAGCAATATTCATGTCGTTTGTCATTTGCTTTTGAGTGTTTTGAACCTTTGCAGTAGCATCATTAATTTCATGTAGGGCGATAAGAACTTGCTGAGAAGCTTCTCTTTGCTCTGTCATAGCATTGTCAATTTCTTGAACAAGATGTTCAGTTGTTGAAACTTTTTCTGTAAGTTGTTCATATTCTCGAACAGAAGTAGAAGATGCATTTACAACTGAACCTATAATTTTTGTAATATTATCCAATTCATTTTTGATTGCTTTTGACTGAGCAGAAGAACTTTCTGCTAGTTTACGAATTTCATCTGCAACAACAGAGAACCCTTTTCCTGCTTCACCTGCATGAGCAGCTTCGATTGCAGCATTCATTGCTAACAAGTTTGTTTGAGATGCAATTTGGGAAATTACACTGTTAGCTTCAGCAAGATGCTGTGACTGTTGAGCCATGTTATTTACTTGTTTTGCAACTTCGTCTTGTCGTTGTTTACCTTGGTTTGCAATGTTAATTAGCAGACGGTATTCTTCTGCCATTTTGTCTACAGAATTAGATACTGATGCGATATTTCCTACCATTTCTTCGATAGAAGCAGAAGATTGAACGATACCAGAAGATTGAGTTTCTACATTGGCATCTAGGACTGTAATTCCATCAATATTTTGTTTTAAACTTTCTGTAACAGTATCCAAAGCTTCGTTTTGCTTTCTAACTGAACCTTTTATGCTAGAAATATTAGCCATGATTTCAGAAGTTGCTCCAGCTGCTTCTTGAGATGCTGCAGCTAAAGTTTCACTTCCTTCTTGGAGAGATTCACACACGTGATTAACTTTTAGCAACATATCATTTTGTGTGCCAATAAATTTATTAACTTCTTCGCACATATCCCCAATTTCATCATGTCGTTTTATAGGAATTCTGTAAGCTAAATCTGCTTTACCATTATCACCATTAAGATTTCTAAATGCATTAAGGGCTGCTTTTACAGGTTTAACAACATTTCGCCTCATGATAATGATAATTACTACTAAAATAGTTGTTAAAATTATTAATATGGTAGGAATTATTTTATTTAAAAGTTCATCAATAATTGCTGCCACATGAGAAAAATCTTTTCCGATGTAACACATGACATTTGTATCGCTATCATCCACAGGGTAGGCTGCAAAAACGGATAGCATATCTTGACCATTAAGTTCATTATGAATTGTGTATAAAGATTTATCTTTGTGTACTGCATTGAGAATTTTTTGATCTTGGAGTCTAGAACCGATTAATTCTGTTAGAGTTGAACCAATACAAGTATCCTCAATATACAAGGAAAGCTCACAGTCAAGCATATTTGCGTTTTTGTTTAAGAAATTAGCTGAGGACAATGCCTTTTTCAAGATTATAATTACAGAACGCCCATCTTGTGCTTTTATAAGACCTGCTGTTGTAATCAAAACAGCAGAATTTGTTGCAGTTTTTGTTACTATTGGTTCTCCTGTACGAGCTGCTGTAATTGCATTAATTTCGGATTCATTCTGAAATGTACTTAGCTTTACAGTTACATAAGGAGTTCCTTCCATAGTAAGAATGGCAATGTTTTCAAGATTATTGTTTTTACAAGTGTTTTCTAAATAACGCTTTGTGGCATTTATTGAAGACATATTCCTTTCAGATTCGGACAAATCAGAAATGATATAGTCCAATAAAGAAGAAAGAGCTTCAGATTCTTCTAATACTGAATTATCCATAATTTGAAGAGCATGTACAATTTCATCCATTTCTGCGTTAGTAATTGAATTTTTTGCTGTTGTGGAAACAAAAAAAATGGTTGCAACTAGACCAATTATTGTAATTATTAAAACTGGGATTACAATGTTAAAGGTCAGGTTTTGTTTTACACTCATCTGGAATCCTCCTAGTAGGAAAAGGCATAATATATAATATAAGGTTCAAAAACTTTCAAAATATTAACATAAATTTGAAAGTATTACAATATGACATTATATCATTATGTTTTAATATTAACAAATTAAATAAAGATAGATGTGTTATGTATTCAACCAAAAAAAAAATTAATTAGAGATTTTTGAGAATCATAAAAATTATAGTTCCCCCAAAAATACTTACCATTGAGTTATTTTTCCATAAATAAGTTATTACTGTTACAGTCAGACCTATAATATGTGGCAGACCAAAAGGTTTATCAGTAAAGTTCACATCTTTAAAACAATAAACTAAAAGAATTGCCATAATCATTGGGGGAATATATTTTTCAATAAAGCGTAAAATTTTTGGAGGTTCCCTATTAGAAAAAAGTAAAAAAGGAAATGCCCTTGTAAAAAAAATAATCAAAGCTGAAACTAAGGTTGCAATTAATGCTTGGGATAATGTTAATTCCATGAGGTATTCTCTTTTCTGCTTGGATATTTTATTAAGGTTAAAGTTACAACTCCTATAGCTAAGGCTGTAAGCAAAATGTAATCAGATGGAACAAAAAGTATTGCTAAAAATGTTACAATAACGCCAATAATTGGAGGAATGAAATCTTTAGATTTTTTTATTTGGTCAATTAATAAGACAGCAAATAAAGAGGTTAAAGCAAAGTCAACGCCTTCAAAAGAAAAAGGAATCAAAGTACCAGCTACAGCTCCAATTATACTTCCCAAAATCCAATATGAATGATTCAATAGGGCAATTGAGCCATAAAATGTTCCAGCTGAAATACCTTTTTGAAGGGGACAACTAGTCATAAGAGCATAGGTCTCATCTGTAAGAGCAAAAATTAAGTAGGGTTTCCATTTTCCAGTTTCTTTAAATGGAGAAATAAGGGAAAGTCCATAAACAATATGTCTGATGTTCAATAGTAACATTGTAACAGCTATAACAGAAAGACTAGAACTAGCTGAAAAAAGGGCTACTGCCATATATTGACCTGCACCAGCGTACATTAATACACTCATAATTGGAGCTAGCCACCAACTGTACCCAGCATTTACAAGCATTAAGCCGAAAGGGATACCAATTGCCAAGTACCCAAAAAAAACTGGCAGAGTAATTTTAAATGCTTGTAAAAGGAATCCCTTATTCATAAGAGATATTATATATTTTTAGTAAAAAGTTGTAAATATACGGGTTTTGTGGCGAAAGCCAAGGATGAATAGCTATGATATCCATAGTTTCAAAGGCAACAGTACCTAGATGTTTTTAGCTAATTCAGCTACAGTTTCCTTGGAAAGTCCTGTTAATGAAATTATTTGCTCAATAGACAAATTCATGGACAATGCACTCTTAGCCGTTTCGATTGCTTTTTGATGCATCCCTTGAGATATCCCCTGGGATATACCTTGAGATATCCCCTGAGATATACCTTGAGATATACCTTGTTGGAAGCCGTCTTCAAAGCCTTCTTGGCGTTGTTCCATGAGCCTGCTATAAGTTGTCATGTATTGCCTCCTTTGCTGAATATCCTTCTTTACTTGAATGATTTGATCATCAAGGGCTTTTGTTAAGGATGTTCCT
>JAGAOP010000057.1 GCA_017623685.1 Spirochaetaceae bacterium | reverse complement strand
TAGCCGCACCTGTAGCCGGTGCGTCCTTGCGAATGGCTCCCCTTGGGGGCTCCAGTCTTGCGGGCAACCTCTATTTCCATGAACTTGTCCATCACCCATTGAAGCATTTCCAGCAGGGGATCTTTTGCTGCTACAAAATCCAGTAGCTTATTTTCAAACAATCTTGTATCATTCTTCTTGGCCATTGTCTTTTCCTTTTGTTAGTGTGGGAACCAACATTCTGGATTTTTCAATGGCTTTTTTCTACCCCATTTTGCGAACTTTATTGTACACTATCATCGTCTGTGTTGTAAATAATGATTTCGCTGTTTGTTTCTACTAAATCTTTCAATCTACGTTTTTCAACTTTCAGTTTAAAAATCTGTGTATATACAAACAAATTTAAAATAAACGAAATAATTATAGCAGGATAGACAAAAGTATTGTATAATTCAAAAAGATGTGTCTAAACACAAGTAATTAAAGGGATGGCAAGTGAAAATAGAGAGAAATACTTACCTGAATAAAATTATAGAAAGAAAGCAGAATCCATTCTCCAAGCGGCCATCACGGGCAAATTGAAAGTTGATAATGAAAAATTGAAAATTGAGGAGACTGGCAAACAGCTTTTAGAGAGAATTATAGAGGAACGCAAGAAGATGTCACACGGATTGGATTTTGCTAACGCAAAATCTAGAAAAAAGAAATCAAAAAAAGAAACGGCGTTAGCCGGTTCGAATCCGTGTGATATTCCGGAAAATGAATCTGGACTTGACTGCAACAGACGTTATTTAGAAGATAAAATCGAGGCAAATTAAATGGCAAATATACGAAAAGACACCAGCTTAAGAAAATCCATTCTCCAAGCGGAACTACATAAATTGAGGTTGGTTAACTGAGGAGGTCCATGAATGAAGGATATTGAAATTTACAAAAGCCCTAATGGAAATACAGAGATTTCTGTAAAATTAAATGAAGAAACAGTTTGGCTTTCACAACAACAAATGGCAGAATTGTTTGAAACTTCAAGAACTAATATTGTTGAACATATAAAACATATTTATGAAGAAGGGGAACTGGAGGAAATCTCAACCTGTCGGAAATTCCGACAAGTTCAAATAGAAGGTAAAAGACAGGTATCGCGAGAAATACCATTTTACAACCTTGATTTAATACTATCACTGGGCTACAGAGTAAAATCAGTAACAGCAACTCAGTTTAGAAAATGGGCTACTAATATTTTAAAACAGTATCTTGTAGAAGGTTATGCCATAAATCAAAAACGTCTTGAACAGGAACAGAAAAAAATCTTGGTACTTCAAAGAATGACAACAGCTCTTGCAGAAAGTTTGAATTCAGAAAAAATAGAAAAATTTGAAGATGTTAAAAAAGCTGTCAATTTTCTTACAGATTTTTCAAATGGACTTAACCTTCTTGATGATTTTGACCATGGAAATCTTGATAAAAAAGGAAAAACTGAATCTCCTGCACAAAGAATTTCAGAAAATGAATTCTTGGGGGTAATAAACGCAATGAAACAAACTTTTGAAAGCGATGTATTTGCAGTTCCAAAAGATGAGGGTTTTTCTGGTGTAGTAAACAATATATATCAAACTTTTGGAGGGAAAGATCTTTATCCAACTTTGGAAGAAAAAGCAGCTATGCTTTTATATTCAATTACAAAAGACCATTGCTTTCATGACGGAAATAAACGTATTGCTGCCAGTTGCTTTTTATATTTTATGCAAAAAAATAATATGCTTTATATAAATGGAAGAAAACGCATAGATGACGACACTCTTTTTGCAATTACCCTATTCATTGCGGAAAGTAAAACAGAAGACATGGAAATGTTCCGTCAGATAATTATCAGCATTCTCAATAGGAATTTATAATGAGTGCGAAAAATATACGAAAAGACACCAGCTTAAGAAAATCCATTCTCCAAGCGGCCATCACTGGCCAGTTGATTAGTAACGTAGAAGGGGAAACTGAAACTGGCAAACAGCTTTTAGACAGAATTATTGAAGAACGCAACGCAAAACTTCTAGCCCAATGGGAAGAAGCAAAAAAGAAAAACCCAAAAGCCAAAAAGCCCGCTCCAATTGTCGCAAGTGAAATTGCAGAAGATGAAATCCCGTTTGAGATTCCTGAAAGTTGGTGTTGGTGTAGATTGGGGGATGTGGGAGACTGGAAAGCTGGTTCAACTCCATCTCGTTCAAATCCAGAATTTTATAATGGAAATATTCCTTGGTTAAAAACTGGTGATTTAACCGATGACTTTGTAGATGTCATTCCAGAGTGTATTTCAGAAATAGCTCTCAAATCATGTTCTATGCGATTAAATCCTGTTGGCTCTGTATTAATTGCAATGTATGGAGCAACAATTGGGAAACTTGGAATCTTGAATATTGAAGCAACAACAAATCAAGCCTGTTGTGCTTGTATCACGCACGAGCCTATATCTAATAAATATTTGTTTTATTATTTAATGTCTCAAAAAAAGGCTCTTGCAGAAAAAGCAGAAGGTGGAGCCCAACCTAATATTTCAAGAGAAAAGCTTGTTATTTATCCATTCCCCCTTCCACCACTTGCCGTGCAAAATGACATTGTTGCAAAACTTGAAGAGGTGCTACCATTGGTTGATGCTTACGAAAATGCAGTTCTCCAAAAAGAAGAGTTAAAAAACGCTCTTCCAGACAAAGTAAAAAAAGCCATTTTGCAAGAAGCGATACAAGGCAAGCTCACAGAGGATTGGCGAAAAAGCCAACGGTTGCTGAGCAAAGTCGAAGCAATAGAGACAGGAAAACAACTTTTAGATAGAATTATAGAAGAACGCAACGCAAAACTTCTAGCCGATTGGGAAGAAGTAAAGAAGAAAAACCCAAAGGCCAAG
>JAGAOP010000056.1 GCA_017623685.1 Spirochaetaceae bacterium | reverse complement strand
TTATTTCCACTTTTCAAAAACACAGTGTAGATGTAATGTATAAAAGAGGATAGTATAATAATATTTGCTACCTTATAGGAATTTTGATTTATGACAAATTTTGGTTTTTCGATGTTATATTATTGGATTGCATATTTTATTGTTACAGCTATTGGGATTTTGCACACAATTTTTAATATTGTTGTTTTACATATGAAATCTATGAAAGACAGTCCTGGAATGGGCGACGGATATTATGCAACAAAACCTTGGCATCCACTTTACAATATAATTATTTTCCCAATTTTTGCAGCAATTTATTTTTCTACAATTCAAGATATGACTTTTAGTAATGTAGTTGCAACATCAATCATTTGGGGAACATTAACTGTAATTTTTGATGTCTTTGGTTGGGTAATTATTAAACATCCTTGGTCACTTACATTTAAAGAATTTTATGTAGATTATCAACCATGGATTACGCTGATTTATATTGCCATTTATGCAAGTCCATTTGTTGCTTACGGATTTAGTTTACTCTAGAAAATTACAAAGAATTATGCTTTATTTAAAACCTGCAAATTTTGAAGATTTAGACGCAGAATATGAATATGTAAAAAAAATGCCCCGCAATTAGCAACTGCAGGGCATAAAGAATTTATGTAATGTTGCACCTTTATCGTATAGATCTTGCTAAACGAAAACCTGTATTCTCCATCTGATTAGAACTACGAGTAAAGGCAGGATTTCCATCTGGGCGACTAGAAACAAGACATCCTAAATAATAAGAAGAAAAAGAACCACCACGAGTAACTCCTGTATGGTGATTATCATCACCAAGAGGATCTTTTACTGTTTCAGGAGAATATATTCCTTCCCAACCGTCAGAACACCATTCATCTACATTTCCACTCATATCATATAACCCAAGGCTATTCGGCTTTTTTAATCCAACCTGATGAGTTCCAATTTCTGAATCATAATGATCTCCATACCAAGCATATTCGCTAAGATCTGTTTCTACCGAATATTTATCAAACTCAGGAGAATCTATATAAACATTTTTAGCTAGAGTAGCACCAGCACAAGCATACTTCCATTCTTTTGCTTTTGGATTTCCACCACGGGCAGCAAATTCCCATTCCGCTTCTGTAGGCAAACGATATCCGTTTTTACTCAAATCAGTCTTTGTATCATTCCATTTATCTACGTATTCATAATATTCATCAGAATTTAAATTATCATTTTTATGTGGAATATCACTGTATGATAAATTTTCCCAATCAGTTATTCCTTCTACAGAATAAACAGGTTCAAGCCCTAAAAGTAGACTAAGCTTGTTACAAAATGTAATGGCATCATACCAGTTCACGGTATCAACAGGGCGCAATTCTTGAATTTCTCCTTCTGCCGGGTTTGAACTATACTTGCTAGGATTTATTTCCATTACAGCTTCAAACAAAGCTTGTGTGACTTCAAATTTACTTATACTAAATGAACTTAATTCAACCGTTCTATCTTTTAAGAAAACACCTTTAAAATACTCTTTTTGATAGTCATATTCTTCGTCATCTTCAGGAGTCTCATTAATGTATGTGTTCCAGCTAGAATTATCTTTTGTTTCTATCACAACAGTTTGACCCTGTGGAATAACATTCACAAACCAATCCTTTATGTGGTCACTAGCAAATTCTTTTACTGTATCTTTATTCATTTTCCACATTGCAGTATATGTTTCATCTTTTGTGGGATATGTTTCTGGTACAGAAGGAGACCATCCCATAAATATGTAGCCTTTTTTTGTTGGGTTAGGAATATCCTTAAACTTTTCCCCTACTTTTTTGCACACTTGTGTTACAGAATCAGAATTTTCTTTTACAGCACCACCGTTCATATTAAAGGTAACAGAAACCGTTATACGATTTAGTTTTGTGGAAGCTTCAAATGAATTGATACCTATTAGCTCTACTGTACCTGGTATGGTAACTTCTTTTAATGCATGACAATTAGAAAAAGCGGTTTCGCCAATTTCTTTTAGCTTTTTACCAAAAGTTACAGAATTTAGATTATAACAAGAAGCAAAAGCTGATTTTTCAATAGTTACCATATTATTTGGTAAGACCACACTTTGCAAAGAAGAACATCCACTAAATGCCGATTCTGGTAGACTTTTCATATTTTTGACAGAAGTCAAATCTAGGGTTATTTTTGCGCCACATCTTTGTAAAGCATATCTTATATCCTGTAAATTTTCTGAGTCTATTTCACCTTGAATTTTTAATGTGTAGCTTTTTTCGTTTTCAAAAGAATCAATAGTATTAGGTGCGTTCAGTTGCGTTACTTTTGCAATTCCTTTTGAGTCTGGAATTACTGCTTTTGTAAGTTTTTCTTCTTTTGTTTCTTCTGCTGCGGTTTCCTCTTTTACTTCGTCATCATCACCGTCAAACAAGGAAATTATGCCAATTACACCAACAATAGCACCTATAACAAGTAAACTACTTAAATCCTTGCCTGTACTAATAGAACTTAAATCTTTATTTGTTGCACAGCCTGAAAGCATTATAGATATAATCATAACTATAAGAACAGGAAACCACATTTTTTGCTTCATAATAAAGTCCTTTTAAAAAAATGAATTATTATTTTAGAATTATTTCATAATTAAAAATGAAATGATTCTAAAAGTAGCAGATATTATTATTAACTATATTTAATAATAATATTGTCTATATTTTATATTGTCAAGATTCTTAAAAATCCTAGCCTGTTTATATTTTTGTGTGGGGGAAAAATTTTATCAGTTTTAAGAAGCCTTTTCTGTTTTTTCACCACATTATGCTATACTGCTTACATATTCTGATAAAATTATCTTTTTTTTTAATCCGAAAAAATATTATTGCTTTAATTTATATTATTCATTAATATTAAATAAAATAATTATACTTCCATATTAGGATGATATGTTATGAAAATCCGTAACAAAATGGTTCTTTTTACCCTATTTGCCGTCGCTATTCCATATCTTTTAGGAACAGTAGCTTTAATTACCATCGCAAAAAAAAATATTACTTCAATTTCATTAGCACCTTTAGAAGAATCAGTAAATTCTATTTCTAACAGTTTTTCTTCATTTTTTACACAAAAATTGCAATATGCAAAATCATTAGCAGCACTTCCAGCAGCAAAACAAATGGATTGGCAAGAGGTAAAAAAAGTAATTGATGAAATAAATCTTTATTCTTACGAAGAGTTTATTTTAACTTTACCAGATGGAACTTACTGGAAAAACACAGTAGAAGGAAATCCTGCTCTTAATTATTTGGTTTCCAAAAACGATAAAGATCCAAATGCTCAATTAAATAATTTAAAAGAACGGGATTATTACAAATACTTAATACAAGAAAATACAAAGGGTGAACATCGCACTATTGTAACAGACCCAGTTTTCTCTATGGCTTCGGGGCAATCCCAAATAATTTGTGGTTCATCAATTATCGACGAAAACAATAATGTGTGTGGGTTAGTTGCTGCAACTGTTGTGCTTTCAGAAATTGAAAAAATGTATCTTTCTCAAATTGATTCTTTTGAACAAGATTTAGGGACTCAAGCTATTGCTGTTGTAATTAGTAACAACAGCGATATAATTTTAAATTATCAATACAACAAAGATTTGGCAAAATATGAAAACGTTGGAAAACTACAACTTCTTCCTCCAGATTTTGTAAACGCACAAAATAATTATGATAATTCAATTTCATCTCCGCAAGTTTTTTACAATGCAGGAGAAAAATTTTATATTTACGGAAAGAATATCCCAAATTCAAATTATTCAGTTTATGTTGCGGCTCCTAGTAATCATCTTTTTGATGTACTTTCTGTTATTTCTTTTACCATGATTGCAATTATCGGAATAAGTTTGATTTTGGTAACTGTAAATGCTTTCTTTATGGCAAATGGAATAACCAACCGATTAACTAAAAATACAAAAAAACTTTCTACTGGAAGTGGAGATTTAACAGTTCGCCTTGATATCACTGGCAACGATGAAATTGCCCAAATATCTGAATACTTAAATAACTTTCTTGAAACACAGCACGAGATGATTGGTTCAATAAAAGACCAAAGCAAGGCTATCGCTTTGGTTTCAAAAGATTTGTCTACCAATACAGAAATTATGGAAAATAATCTTCAGGCTATAAGTTCCAATGTTCAAGACTTAAATTCACAAACAGCAGAACAAACCCAGTCTGTAAACGAAACATCTAATACTTTGAATAATATTACCCAAAATATTGCTTCCCTTTCTAGAATGGTAGAAAATCAATCAGCAACAGTTTACGATTCTTCTGCTGCGATTGAACAAATGGTTTCAAATATTGAATCTATTAGTAACAATTTAAATAATGCTGACAAAAGTTTTACTGAACTAAAATATTCATCAGAAAGTGGTAAAGCAAGTATTTCTAATGTTCAACATTTAGTTTCCCAAGTTTCAATGCAATCAACTCATCTATTAGAAACAAACGAGGTGATTAACGCTATAGCAAGCCAAACTAATCTTTTAGCAATGAATGCAGCCATAGAAGCAGCTCATGCTGGAGATGCAGGAAAAGGTTTTAGTGTTGTAGCAGACGAAATTAGAAAACTTGCTGAAAATTCTGCGGAACAGTCTAAGGCAATAGAAACTGATCTTAAAAATATCGTAGAAAAAATTGCTGTAATTGTAGATGCAACAACCACGGCAGATTCCGCTTTCGGTTCTGTTGTACAAAAAATTAACGAAGCCGCAGGTCTTACTGCAGAAATCGCCATGTCCATGAAAGAACAAAACAAGGGTAGCCGAAAAGTTTTGGATTCTTTAAGCAATATGCAATCAATTACAGAAGAATTAAAATCTAATTCCAAAGAGATGACAAATGGAGCTTCAATGATTCTAAAGGAAATGAACCATTTATCTAAAATTTCTTCGGAGGTCCAGCAGAAATCTTATGATATTGATAATGCCACAAAGGCAATAAACTCGGCGGTAGAAGATATTGTAACTCTATCTGAAAATAACTTATCGGCTTCTTCTTCATTACGGGAAATGACAGATAGATTCATTGTATAAAAGTTTCTAGCCCATTATTTTTCAATACTTTCTTTCAAGCGTTGCAAAATAAGGAAAATATTAGTATTATGATGTCATGGAATTAAATAGCAAACAAAGAAAATATTTAGAAAAAGAATCTCATAATCTTTCACCTGTTGTAATCGTAGGAGGGGCAGGTGTAACTGAAGGTTTACTGAAAATGGTTTCTACTTCCATAGAAGCCCACGAACTTATCAAAATTAAATTTAATGAATTTAAAGACGAAAAAGCTGAGCTAACAAACCATATTTGCAAAGAAACTGATTCTATCCTTGTAAGGATTATCGGTAACGTTTCAATTTTGTATCGACCCAAAACAGAGATTGCAAATCGTGTGTTTGAAAAAACATTGAATAAATTTGCTAATTCCCAAGAATAATTTTAGCATAATATACTAAAACAAATGTTTATTTAAAATATTTTAGTAAGCTCTTCAAGATTTTTTAAAACCCTGTAGCAGATTTTATTAATTTCTTCTGTGACAGGAATTTTATCTGGAATCATTATAGTTTTCATTCCTGCTGCAATGGCACTTTTTATTCCGTTTGGACTATCTTCTATAGCAACGCAATTTTTTGGTAATTCTTTTACCGCATTACAAGCCATTGCATAAATATCTGGAGCAGGTTTACTATGTTTAACCATATCACCAGTAATACATATATCAAAATAATGAATAAGCTCTGCATTTGTTAATTGTCGCTTAACTGATGTCCCACAAGTAGAAGAAGCTAACCCAATTTTATATTTTGGTTTTAAATATTCCAGGGCTTCTTTTGCAAAGGGCATTAATGGTAACCCTTTTGAAAATTCTATTTGATAAAAATATTCCAAAGTTTTAGAAATAAAATTTTCAGCGGGAAAACTTTCTCCAAATAATTGCTTAAGAATCAAAATTGTATCCCCTGAATTTGTTCCTCTACACAAATTTATAGCTTCTTGTGGATTATCAATATTGAATTCTTTTGCTGCCCTTTCCCAAGTTATGTCGCAAATTGTTTCAGTGTCTAATAACACACCATCCATATCAAAAATAATAGCTTTTGGAGAAATCATGCAAACAGTGTATAATTTTTTTTTATTTGTATCAACAGATTTTCATTTAATAGGATATTGTTCTGTTAGCTTTTACTCTGGAATAGCGGCGGTTTTGATATTTTCCCAAATTGAGTCAGGAATTTCACCTTGAACATTTGGTAGTGGGTAACGTCCAGAGCTAAAAGACCAGTTTTCTTGGAATTTATCGCAAAATAATGTTCCTTCGATTAACTGTTCTGTTGTTAGAGAAGAGCAAAGATTACCGTCTTCTAGGTCTTCAGTTGTTATTCCTGCATAATAGTAATTGTTTGTATAAGTAGTATCGTTACTAGTACTGTCTATTGCATACAAGAAGATTGAACCTAATAATTTTCCAGCACTGATACAACAATCAACAGTATTAGGTTCGTTACTACCATAGCCAATAATTCCACCTAAATACATTCCATTTTGTTCTTCGTTCCCTATTGGTCCTAAATTTAAACAGTTTGAAACATTTAGAACATCTGAATTATCATATCCTACTATTCCGCCAGCTTGAGATTTTGTTACTGTAATATTACCTATATTGATACATTTATTAAAAGAAGAAGGTTCCGCAGGAATATCCGAAGTACCTGCAATACCCCCAAGTTTTTCTGCAGCTGAAATATCTGCCAAGTTTATACAATTTTGTATTTCGCATCCATTGAATGTGCCAACTATTCCACCTATGTATGAATAGCCATAGTTCACAAAGTTAATAGTTACATTATTTACACAGTTTTTAAACAAAACTTTATTTGCATATCCTGCAAAACCACCAATAGAACAAGGTTTTTCTATAGTGGTTGCATCTAAATCTACACTTCCCTCTAAAACAAGATTTTTTATTTCAATATTTTCAGTGCTACCATTACCTACGTATCCAAAAAGTCCCACACAAAGAGTGTCCCCTCCTTGTGAAGGAAAGTCCGTTATTGATAAACCAGAAATAGTTTTATTATTGCCATCAAAAGCCCCAATAAATTGTTTTTCACTTGTTCCCATTGGGGTCCATTCACTATCTAACTCTATATTATCTTGAAGAACACCTTTAATTTTTTGATGTGCATTTTCAACATGATATTCAGTGCTACCTGAAACAGATGGCTCTCCAGGTATTGATATATTATAAAGATCACCATTTACAATGTCTCTAAATTTTTCAAGTCCTTCTGCATCATAAATATAAAATACTGAATTTCCAGATTCATTATCATAACCAACATAGGTAATATGAGGTTGTTGTTTTTTTACTGTTACATCAAGAGTTGCAACTTCTTTTTCTCCAACCATCGCTTTAATTGTTGCCTTTTTGTCAGTAGATAAAGAAGCAACAGGGGTTTGTAACAACGAATCACTTATTGTAAATTCATTATTATTAGTTACCCAGGAAATATTAGCATTATCCATTGTATCGTTTGTTGCATCAAGATTGTAAGATGTTCCACCAGATAAATTTGTTACATCAATATTTGTACTTCCATCTTGGGTTATTTCAATCTGCCAAGGACAAACTTTTACGTAATAAGAAACAGAAACTTTTTCTCCGATACACCACTCTTGTCCTGATTTAGGTGTTAGTGTGATAGTATAGGTATCATCACCTACAACAGCATTGTTTACTGTTACAGAAGAGCCTGTAGTATTTATAGTTGTACTGTCTTTTTTCCAACTAATATCTACACCTTGTTCCATTAAATTATAGTTGTAGGAATTTTCTTCTGACTCAAAATATAATGTAGGAATTGAGGTAGTTTCAGCATTTTTTATTAATACAGATAACTCCAATTCACCTGTATGTTGAGCTATAAGATCTGGATTTTCTTCAGAACCAGATTCTGTAGTTCCGCTAGAATCCCCTTTAATCTGAAAACCATCTGTTGGTAAAGAAAATTTTACAGGAACCAAAACAGTTGAAGGAAATTTAGTTTCCACGTGTCTTATCGTATAAGGCACATTACCTATACCTATACCTACGGTTTCACTAATTGAATAACGACTAGAAGAAGCTACAACTTCGATATCTATATTACCCGCAGCACTATTATATGTTTCTGTTACAGTAATATTTTCATATGTAAAATCTTTACCGAAAAGTTCATAGGTACCTGTATATTCGGCACTAATAGAATCGAGCCTTCCTTCTACATAGGCAACAGTTGCTGCATTTGAGGTTAGAGTAGATGTTTTTTTTCCATTTACCTCATTATTAGTATTAGTTACTACACATCTAAAGGTTTTAGATTCACCCTTAGCTACAGTAACAGAAATAAATTTTCGGGTTTCGCCTTGGACTACTTGCCATACATCATTATTTTTTTCTTCCCATTGATAAGATAATATTCCTCCATCAATAGATTGAGCTTCTACATTAAGTTCCATTGTAAAACTTTCTTCACCGTCAGTATCTGTTGCAACTTTTACTTCGCCTTCTGGATGGCTTGTAATATTTGGCTCTTTGGCATTTAATATGGATTCATTTTTTTGTAAATTTAAATTAAGTTTATTTACACCGTTTTGAATGATAATCCATTCACTTACACCAATATATGAAGGTGTCTTTTCTTCTTTTGCAGCTATTTCTACACAAAGCCGAATTTTTTGTCCTACAATTATATTTTCAAAGCGAAGGACAACCTTTTGTCCCTTTGCCCCTTTTTGCTTTATTGTTTGAAGAATCTTGTCTTCGTTTTCTATCCAGGCTTTTATATTCCAATCTTCACCCTCTGAAGCACGTCCTACAAATTTAGTTTCATCTTTATTTTCCACTGAAGAAGGCAAGGTTAATGATATTTCAAAGTCAATATTTTTATTTTGAAAAATAGTATTTGAACAACTAAACGAAAGAATGATAAACAAAAATAGGAATACTAAAAAAAACCCTTTTTTTCCAAAATAGAGAAAGTTAGAATTTTCAGCTATTATTTTATTTTCCTGGTCCATGATATAAAAATAATTACACAGTATATTATTCATGTCAACCTCAAAACTTGAAATCATTCTTTTTTAAAAGAAAACCATATAAAATTTTACACACAAAATAAATTAGGCAGAAAAATTAAAAAATAGTGTCTAAAGGTTTAATCCCAAATTTTTCAGCATATTTTCGTGTGGCAACAGCAAAAGCAATTACATCACAGGGGCGATGTGCATCTGAGTTACACACAACTTTTGCACCTTTTTTTACTACTAATTCCCAAAATTGATCCATAGGATAAGGTTTTCGTAACCCATGTTCCCCTATAACTAATTGTCTAGAAAGCCCCGCACCATTTATTTCCAGTGGCATATTGCAATCCATTGCAGCTTCTATTACTGCCGAAAAACATGCAGCAAGGTCTTCTGTCCAACAGCGTCCATCTGCCATGATTAAATCTGGGTGAGCAACAAAATTAAATAGTCCGCTACTGATAGCTTGTATCATATTATCAAAATATCGATGTACATCTTTGGAACTTTCAAGTTGCGGAGCATACACAAATTCCCCGTAAACATCTACCCAATGGGGACCTAAAACTAGATAATCTAAATTGAATCTTTGGCGTAATTCTGCATACCAATTATGGTAGCGTTTATCATACTCACACTCAAAGCCTGAGTATACAGGGAAAGGAGCTTTTTTTGCCGCTTCTTTGATTTCCTTCACATATATCTGACCTTCATCTATAAACATACGAATTCCAGGCCAAGTATCATTTTTATCTTCTGGATAAGGACAATGATCAGAAAAACCCAATGCACTGCACCCAGCAGAAATTGCGGCGGCAACATAGTCCGCCACAGTTCCTTCTGCATGTTTACACAAATATGTATGAGTATGAAAATTTGGAATCACAGTTATACCGCCGCTAAAGCTTGTTCAATATCGGCAATAATGTCTTCTACGTTTTCTAAACCACAAGAAAAACGAATCATTCCTCCATCAATTCCTGCAGCTACAAGTTGTTCATCTGTTAATTGGCGATGTGTAGCTGAAGCTGGGTGAAGAACACAAGTCCTAATATCAGCAACATGAACTTCGTTAGAAGCAAGTTTTAAAGCATCCATAAAGCGAACAGCAGCTGACCTGCCACCTTTTATCGAAATAGAAATAACTCCGCTACAGCCATCAGGCAAATATTTTTGTACTAAGTCCCTATCATTGCTTTCAGGTAATCCAGGATATGTTACAGATTCAATCTTATCGGAGCATTTAAAATACTCTGCAACAACAGAGGCATTTAAGCAGTAGCGTTTCATCCGTACAGGGAGGGTTTCAAGCCCAAGATTCAACAAAAATGCAGCATGAGCAGATTGATAACAACCTAAATCTCGCATTAACTGCATACGAGCTTTAATAATGTAAGCCATTTTACCAAAATCACGAGTATATACCACTCCATGATAACTTTCATCTGGTTCTGTAAACTCGGGAAATTTTTTACTTGCAGCCCAGTCAAAGTTTCCGCTATCTACAATTACTCCACCAACTTGCAATGCGTGGCCATCCATATATTTTGTAGTTGAATGAATTACTATATCAGCACCCCATTCAATTGGGCGACAAAGAACAGGAGTAGCAAAAGTATTATCAACAATCAGAGGAATTCCTGCTTGGTGAGCAACTTTAGCAAATCTTTCTATGTCAAAAACTCTAAGAGCAGGATTAGCTATTGTTTCACCAAAAACAACCTTTGTATTCTTTTTTATAGCCTTTTTTATTTGGGCTTCTGTTGCATCAGGAGAAACCCAGATACATTCAATTCCAAACTTTTTTAGAGTAACAGAAAAAAGATTTACAGTGCCTCCATAAATTGCACTTACTGCAACAAAACTGTCTCCTGCATTACACAAATTCAAGATTGAACATAAAGAAGCTGCTTGACCACTAGAAGTAAGCATTGCCCCCACTCCACCTTCTAATGCTGCAATTTTCTTTTCAACAGCGTCACAGGTAGGATTTGCAAAACGCGAATACATAAATTCGGTAGGCATATCAAAAAGCTGAGCGATGTGGTCTGTAGAATCGAACCGATAAGTTGTACTTTGAACAATGGGAACAACTCTTGGTTCCCCATTTTTTGGATAATAACCTTCGTGCAAACATTGAGTTTCAATTTTCATAAAAGCCCCCATAAGATTAGGTTTTTCAATGTGCGTTAGTTTACCATTTTTATATATAGTTGGTCAATTTTTTTATGTTTTATTATTTTTATTATGGAAGTTTATTTTTTTATTTATGATACAGAGATTTTTTTTGAAAGATAAATTTAGTACGTAAAATAAAAAATCCCACTTTCTCGAATTAACAAGAAAAGTGGGATCTTTTCACTCACACTAAAAATTTCTAGCTACGGTAGCTAGGTCTAGCCAAAGTTACACAATACCTTGTGCGAGCATTGCGTTACAAACTTTTAGGAATCCAGAAATGTTTGCACCTGCAACGTAGTTTCCTTTCATGCCGAATTTTTCAGCTGCATCGTATGCTGCGTCGTGGATATTTTTCATAATTCCTTTTAGTTTTGAGTCAACTTCTTCAGCTGACCATGAAAGGCGTTCTGAGTTTTGGCTCATTTCAAGACCAGATGTTGCTACTCCTCCAGCGTTTGAAGCTTTTCCAGGAGCATATAGGATTTTT
>JAGAOP010000055.1 GCA_017623685.1 Spirochaetaceae bacterium | reverse complement strand
TTCAAACGGCGTTCAACTACGTTTTGAGTTGCAATTCCAGCATGATCTGTTCCAGGAACCCATAAAGTGTTGTCCCCTTTCATATGGGGCATGGTTTAAACAATACTTTACAAGATATTGTTGTTCGTTATCACCGCATGAAAGGGGACAACACTTTATGGGTTCCTGGAACAGATCATGCTGGAATTGCAACTCAAAACGTAGTTGAACGCCGTTTGAAAAAAGAGGGATTACGTCGGCAAGACTTAGGTCGAGAAAAATTCCTTGAGCAAACCTGGGCGGTAAAAAAAGAACATCACGAAATAATTTCTAAGCAGCAACGAAAACTTGGTAACAGTGTAGACTGGAATCGTGAAAGATTTACCATGGACGAAGGTCTTTCAAAAGCAGTGCGAAATGTATTTGTTACGTTATACGAAAGAGGCTTGATTTACAAAGGAAATTATCTTGTAAACTGGTGTACAAGTTGTGGTACGGCTTTAGCGGATGACGAAGTTGAACACGAAGATACAAATGGTGCAATGTATCATATGTATTATGAAATTGCAGATGGTTCATCTATTCCTTCAGTTACGATGGAAGATGGTACAGTATTTCCTGGTGGCAATAAAATTGAAATTGCAACCACTCGTCCAGAAACATTGTTCGGCGACACTGCCGTTGCTGTTCACCCAGAAGACCCTCGCTACAAGTCATTGATAGGTAAAAGTGTAAAACTTGCCCTAACAGATAAAATAATTCCAGTAGTTGCAGATTCCTATGTTGAACGAGGTTTCGGTACTGGGGTTGTAAAAATCACTCCAGCTCATGACCAAAATGACTGGGAAGTTGGAAAACGGCACAAACTTCCCATTGTGAATATACTAAACCCTAACGGTACATTAAATGAAAATGTTCCAGAAAAGTATCGTGGGCTTTCAACAAAAGAAGCTCGTAAAGTTGTAGTAGAAGATTTAATTGCAGCAGGGCTTTTCAAAGAAGAAGAAAAAATTTCTCATTCTGTGGGGCATTGTTATCGCTGTCATACTGTAGTCGAACCATATCTTTCAGAACAGTGGTTTGTAAAAATGCGACCTTTAGCAGATAAAGCGTATAAGGCTTGGCAAGATGGTGAAATTGTGTTTTATCCTCGAAAGTGGGAAAATACATACCAAAGGTGGCTTGAAAATATCCGTGACTGGTGTATAAGCCGCCAATTATGGTGGGGACACAGAATTCCTGTTTGGTATTGCCAAAAATGTGGCGAAATGATTGTTTCACGGACTGACCCAGATTCTTGCCCAAAGTGTGGATGTGGAGCAGAACATCTTAAGCAAGACCCAGATGTTTTGGATACATGGTTTTCTAGTTGGCTTTGGCCATTTAGTACATTAGGTTGGCCAGAAGAAACTGCTGATTTAGAAAAATTCTATCCTACAACAGCCCTTATTACAGCATACGATATAATATTCTTTTGGGTAAGCCGAATGATTATGGCGGGGCTTGAATTTACAGGAAAAGCTCCATTCCGAGATATTTATATGCACGGGCTTGTTCGAGATAAACAGGGTAGAAAAATGTCAAAATCCTTAGGAAATGGACTTGACCCCCTTGAACTTATCGAAGAATACGGTTCTGATGCTTTGAAATTTACTTTGGGCTTTTTGTGTGCTCAGGGTCAGGACGTTCTTGTTGACAAAGAATCTTTTAAGCTAGGAAGTCGCTTTGCTAACAAAATATGGAATGCCAGTCGCTACATCTTAGGAAATCTAGAAGGTCGCACTTTGCAACCTGTAACAGATAATGACCTTACAGAACTTGATCGTTGGATATATGGTCGTCTTGATATTGCAACTTGCAATGTTCGGTCTGCCCTTGAAAGTTATCGCTACAACGATGCAGCCCAAAATTTGTACGAGTTCTTTTGGAATGATTTTTGCGACTGGTATGTAGAAGCAACAAAACTATCTTTTAGACACGGAGATGAAGCCGAAAAAGACAGGGCTGTTTCAGTTTTATTAAATGTTCTAGAAGAAAGTTTACGATTGTTGCATCCATATTTGCCCTTTGTTACAGAAGAAATTTACGGAAAGTTACCACTAGAAGAAATTACTGAAAACCGTGCAAAGGCTGCAGCCAGTCAGGGTTGTTGTCAAAGTTCACCACTTAAAATTCTACCTTGTACAGAATATTGTGGAATGTTAATAGCAGCACCTTATCCACTTTCTCAAGAAGCCCGTAAGGATGAAAAAGTTGCAGCAAGATTTACTGTTTTGCAAGATGTGATTCGTTCAGTTAGAGCCTTGCGTGCTGAATGCGGGCTTTCTCCAGATGCAAAGTTGAACATTGCAATCCTTGTTACACCAGGAAGTTCTGCTGAAGTTTGCAAAGAAAAATCAGATATGATTCAGTTGTTGGCTAATGTTGCTGAAATTGATTTTACTGAACAAAAACCACAGCGTGCAATCGGTGCTGTTGGAGAAGGCTACGAAGCCTTTTTACTTGTTGATGGTTCAATTAATGTGGAACAACTTTTGGCTAGATTCAAAAAAGAACTTGCAAATGAGCAAGCTTTTGCCGATAAAGTAACTGCAAAGCTTTCTGGTAAATTTGCTCAAAATGCACCTGCAGAAATTGTTGCTGCAGAACGGGAAAAATTAGAGGCCACAAAACGCCGCTTAGAAAAGTTAAGTTCCTACATCGAAAGTTTGTAACTGGAGGAAAAATGCAAGTAAGAGAAGAAAACTTGCAGATGAAAGATCAGGATATGCTTCATCTCAAGGGAATATATTTAGCTCCCTATATGCAACTTGCCACATCACTTATTGGTAAGAGGCGACATTCTGGGGGAAATATGTTCCGCCATCAATTAGATACGATGGCTATTCTGATTGACTACGGATACATAGATAGCGTTTTATTAAAAGCCTCCATAATTCATGATGTGGTGGAAGATATCCCTGATTTTAATCATAATCTTATTTTGGAAATAGACTCAGAGGCTGGTCAAGTTTATGATCTTGTACTAGAAGTTTCTAGAAAAGAAGGCCAAACAAAAGCTGAATTTCTTAGGGGAATAATTGAACATGGCAGCATGAGAGCTAAAACTTTAAAATGTGCAGATAGAATTAGCAATATGATTTCTATGGGTTTTGTTACAGACCCAGCCTTTATTGAACGCTATTGTGACGAAACAGAATTTTTTATGTTTCCTCTAGCATTGGAAGTTGATTATCGCATGTATCAAGAATTAATTGAACTTGTGATGACTCGTCGAAAATATCTTGAGGATTCAGGTTATTTAGACAGAAAAAAGAAGAAGTAGGTTTTATGGCAAAAACTGTGACCTTTGGCGAAATAATGCTCAGACTGAAATCCCCAGATAATCAACGGCTTTTTCAGTCTCCTACACTAGAGGCCACTTTTGGAGGCGGAGAAGCCAATGTGGCAGTTTCTCTTGGGATTTTAGGAAAAGAAGCTGCTTTTGTTTCTTCTGTGCCAGATAATTCTATAGGTCAAGGTGCTATTAACGAATTGCGTCGCTATGGTGTGGATACTAGATTTATACGCAAAGAGAAAAACGGTCGCCTAGGTATTTATTTTTTGGAAAATGGTTCTTGTAGTCGCCCCTCTTCTGTGATTTATGATAGGCAAGATAGTTGTATTTCAAAGGCAAAAAATACTGATTTTAATTGGGAATTAATATTAAACGATACAAATTGGTTTCATGTTACAGGGATAACTCCTGCTATTTCCCAAAGTGGGGCAGATTTAGCTATGCAGGCTGTTTCTGCGGCAAAAAAATCTGGTGTTACTGTTTCTCTCGATTTAAATTACCGTAAAAAACTTTGGAATTACGGAAAAACAGCCCCAGAAGTAATGTGTGCTTTAGCAGAAAAAGTTGATGTTCTTATAGCAAACGAAGAAGATATTCAAAAATCCCTAGGAATAAATGCACCTACTGTTGATGTTACAAAAGGGAAACTTGAAAGAAAAGATTTCAAAACTCTAGCAGAAAAGGTAAAAGCAAAGTTTCCAAACATAAAAATTGTAGCAATTACTTTAAGAGAAAGTATTTCAGCAGACAAAAATGGTTGGTCTGCGGTTTTAAGCGGAGAAAGTAAATTTCTAACCTCTAAGGAATATCTTATTGAAGATATAGTTGATCGTGTTGGAGCAGGAGATGCTTTTTCTGCAGGATTGATTTATGGTTTACAAGAATATGGAGAGGATGAACAATCTGCTTTGGAATTTGCAACTGCCGCTTCTTGCTTAAAACATACAATTTCTGGGGATTTTAATCTTTCTACAAAGCAAGAAATTCTTACGCTGATGGCTGGAGATAGTTCTGGCCGTGTTCACCGATAATAAAAAGTGGCAACAGGGGACAAAATGGCAACTGAAATCAAAGCTGATGTATTTGAAATAATCCGTAATGTAAAAATTGTTCCTGTAATTAAATTAGATTCTGTGGAGCAAGCTGTTCCCTTAGCCGAAGCTTTGTTTAATGGAGGAATTCCTGTTTCAGAAGTTACTTTTCGGACTTCTGCCGCTGCAGCTAGTATTTCTGCAATAAGAAAAGCTTTGCCCCAAATGATAGTTGGTGCTGGAACAGTTATTAACACTGAATATGCCCGGCTTGCTATTGATGCAGGGGCTCAGTTTATTGTTTCTCCTGGATTTAACCTTGAAACTATAAAATATGTCCAATCTTTTGCTTTGCCTATGATTCCTGGAGTTGCAACTCCTTCAGAAATTGAAGTGGCATTATGTAATGGGCTAGATGTTCTAAAATTATTTCCAGCGGAAGTTCTTGGAGGAACAAAAATGCTAGATGCTTTGAAGGGTCCCTTTCCTCATGTAAAATTTCTTCCCACAGGTGGAATAAACGAAAAAAATATGCTTGAGTATTTGAACAAAAAAAATGTTCTTGCTGTTGGTGGAAGTTGGATGATTTCCCCAGATTTTAATCAAGTAACAGAATTGTGTATTCAGGCTAAAAATCAACTTAACCTGAAATAGCCATAAAAAACTAGGCTGAAAATCCTAACACTAAAAAATATATTCTTGACACTTAATCTTATTTTGACTTATATTATATGTATATTTAGAAGATATAGGAGAACTTTACTTATGGTTAAGGTTGGTATTAACGGTTTTGGCCGTATTGGACGCATGGTATTCCGTGCAGCAGTAGAAAATTTTGCTAACGATATTCAGATTGTTGGTATTAATGACCTTTTAGATCCAGATTATTTGGCATATATGCTAAAATATGACTCAGTACATGGTCCTTTCAAAGGTGATGTAAAAGTTGAAGGAAGCACTCTTGTTGTAAACGGAAACAAAATTCGCTTAACAGCAGAAATGGATCCTGCAAATCTTAAATGGGATGAAGTTGGAGCAGAAGTTGTAGTAGAATCAACAGGTTTATTCCTTGAAGACGAAAAAGCTCGCAAACACATCACAGCTGGTGCAAAAAAAGTTATTATGTCAGCACCTTCAAAAGACTCTACACCTATGTTCGTATATGGTGTAAACCACGAAACATATGCTGGACAAGACATTATTTCTAATGCTTCTTGTACAACAAACTGTTTGGCTCCACTTTCAAAAGTTCTTAACGATACTTTCGGAATCAAACGTGGTCTTATGACAACAATCCACGCTGCTACAGCAACACAAAAAACAGTAGATGGTCCTTCAAAGAAAGACTGGAGAGGTGGACGCGGTATTCTCGAAAACATGATTCCATCTTCAACAGGTGCTGCTAAAGCTGTAGGAAAAGTTCTTCCTGAACTTAACGGAAAATTAACAGGTATGTCTGTTCGTGTTCCTACATCAGACGTTTCATTCGTAGACTTAACAGTTGAATTGAACAAAGAATGTACATACGAAGAAATCTGTGCAGCTATGAAAAAAGCTTCAGAAGGCGAACTCAAAGGAATCCTCGGATACACAGAAGATGCTGTTGTATCAACAGATTTCCGTGACGATGCACGCACATCTATCTTTGATGCAAAAGCTGGTATTCAGCTTGATCCTACATTCGTTAAAGTATGTTCATGGTACGACAACGAATGGGGTTACTCAAACAAAGTTCTTGAAATGGCACG
>JAGAOP010000054.1 GCA_017623685.1 Spirochaetaceae bacterium | reverse complement strand
GGGAGTGGACAATCAAGTCTCTTCGCCGGTAAGATAAAAGGTTGTCTAAGAAACATTAGGCAACCTTTTTATTTTTAAATCACAAATCCAATAAAAAGATTTGAACTCCGAAAGTGCCGAATACCAAGGGGGAGGAAAAGCAGCCACGGAGGGCTGTGGCAGGCACTATAGGCGTACTGGGAGGAAGCAAACAGGATGTTTGGGAGTGGACAATCAAGTCTCTTCGCCGGTAAGATAAAAGGTTGTCTAAGAATCATTAGGCAACCTTTTTATTTTTAAATCACAAATCCAATAAAAAGATTTAAACTCCGAAAGTGCCGCCGACCAGGTGGGAGGAAAAGCAGCCACGGAGGGCTATGGCAGGCACTGTAGGCGTACTGGGAGGGAGCAAACAGGATGTTTGGGAGTGGACAATCAAGTTTCTTCGCCGATAAGATAAATATTCTAAAAATTTTTTCAACATAATTTAAGTTTAAATTTGTCACCAAAAATATTTGGAATTGATTAATTCCTGTTTTCATTAATAATTCTTCATTGAACAAATGTTTAATTTTTGTTAAAATAACAACAAATGAACACACTTGTAGCTCTCTGTGCAATCGGAGCAGAAAAGATACTTGGTAACGAAATCAAACAATTAGGATATAGTCTAAAGCCTCAACAGCAACTTACTCCAGGTAGAGTAACATTCATAGGTGATGATGATGCTTTATTCCGTAGCAATCTTTGCCTACGTACTGCAGATCGTATTTATTTGCATATGACAAGTTTTCATGCTGAAAATTTTGATGAATTATTTGACGGGATTTATTCTCAACCTTGGCAAGATTATTTTTTCAAAGACGTTAAAGTTGTAATCGACAAAGTTCGTGTTTCAAAAAGCAAACTAAACTCAGAACACAGTATTCAAAGTATTGCACACAAAGCAATTTATACCAAATTAGGTGACATTTGGCATATTCGCACAATGCCTGAATCAGGTGAAGAAAAAGATATACGTATTTACATCGAAAATAACAAAGTAACAGTGTTGCTTGATTTATCTGGTGTTCCACTTCATAGAAGGGGCTACAGAAAAGACGGCGGAATCGCACCTATTCGGGAAACATTGGCTGCTACACTTTTGCAGATGATGTGTTGGCGACGAAAAATACCTTTACACGACCCCTTTTGCGGTTCAGGAACTATTGCTTGCGAAGCATTACTTTACGCTTACAATGTAGCACCAGGTTTTGGAAGACGCTTTTCTATGGAAACCCTTCCTATATTTGATTCTAATAGGGCAAAGGAAATACGATGCCAAGAAGCAGAAAAAATTCGTCCAGAATGTGAAACTAGAATTACTGGCAGCGATATAGATTTTCAAGCAATAGAACGAGCAAAAAAGAATGCGGAACATGCTGGAGTAACTGCAGGTCGGGCATTACAACTTATTGGTAGCGATGCAAAAATTAAGAGACCTGATTTTATTCAAGCTGATTTTAGAGAATTGGAAGCTCCCTATGAAACAGGATTACTATTAGGCAACCCTCCATATGGAGAAAGAATTGGAGATGAACAGGAAGCTCAAATGTTGTATACAGACATGGGACAATTTTTTGAAAATTTTCCAAATTGGAATTTTGGATTCATAACTGCTCAAGAATCTTTCCAAGACCATTTCGGAAGAAAAGCATCTTCAGTAAAAAAACTAAAAAGTGGCAATTTAGATACTTTTTTCTATATGTTCAAAGAGCAACAGGAGAAATAAAATGGCAATTATCGTCGAACATAACAAGAGAAAGCGTGAAATCTTAGATAAGGCCCTAGATATCTTCATAGAAGAAGGCTATGAAGATGCAACATTTCAAAAAATTTCCGATCGTTGTGGAATTACAAGAACAACCTTGTACATTTATTTTAAAAACAAACGAGAAATATTTGTTTATAGCATAAAACAACTTTCAGAAGATGTTGAAGCTTCTCTCTTAGAAATTGCAAACAATAAAAACCTTTCTACAAAAGAACGGCTATCTTCTGTTTTGCATACAGTCCTAGATAAATGTAGCGAAAACCGAAAACTGTTTACCGTTGCTTTGTCATATTTAATGCAACTTAAAAAAACTGGCAAAGACCCAGCCATTAGAGTTAGACGTAGAATTCTTAGGCTACGACATTTGCTTTCATCAATTATTATCGAGGGAAAAGAATCTGGAGAATTTCGCTCTGTAAATGTTAAAGAAGTAAACGATTTATTCTTTAGCATTATAGAAGCTTCAATTTTTAAGCTTTCTATTCTTGATCAAAAAACCTTAGATGAATCCCATAATTCTATCAACTTAAGTATTGCAGGGATTTTAGCATAAATTAGTACGATACAAAAAAAGCCCTATTCTTAAATTGTCCACAAATAAACTGTAGAACAAAAGAATAAGGCTTTTTATAAATATGGAAATATATTTAATAATCCATTCCAGTGTTGCCAGTAGCACCAACTTCAACAGTAATTGATGAAAGTATTTTACTTGTATCCGCTGCATCTAAGATTGAAGCATTTGTTTTAGGTGACCAATAATACATATCCCATTTATTTTTTGTATCTTCAGTTGCAATCTGAGCAACTAATCCCTTGGTTGTCAAAGGCACACCTATAAAATCTTCTGGCAATAAATCTCGTAACTCCAAAGTCGTAGTTGTCACAGGAATAAACAGGGTTGTTTTTCCATTTGAAATGGTAATACAAGCATCTCCTTGTGAAGCAGTTGGCAAAGCACTAAATGTCAAAACACTTGTTCCATCATAAGTAATTGTTCCAGAAAAAGAGACAGCAATTTCACCGGTAGCAGAACCAATAGCGTCAACTGAAACTGACTTTGTATTTGAATGAATAATCCCAGTTTCATCTTTTATAGCACTACGAATATAATATTTGTAATTCTTTGCTGGATCCATATGGTTATCAATAAATTGAACGCTATTAGAAAACTTTTTCTTGGGAATTATTTGTCCAATATTATAAGGCTCTACTGAATCTTCTGAACGAAAAACATTTATCCATAAAGTATTTTCTGAGGTATTACAACTTATTGTTACACTAGTAGAATTTGTTGTAACCATCGGTGCAGGTAAATATACTTGAGAATCTTCTTCTTCATTGAATAAACTATTACATGAAAAAAAGCATAATACCGCATATGTAAAAATAATACTAACCCAAAGATTTTTTTTATTCATTTTTATCATCCTTTAGCTTTCCTCAGGTTCTTCTTGCAAATTATGGGTACTAGCATAAAGACCTAAAGCTTTGTCAACTTTTGTTACGTGATGAACTAGCCATTCTGTAAGAAAACTATACAAATCATCAATCTTAACTTTATTTCCTCTAGAATAATCGTGAATAGCTTCTGTAACCCGAATTTTAAATTCAGTATGTTGTTTAACATGAGATGTTTTTGCTGGATAATTAATCTTATCCATTAGCTCTTCTTCTGCAGAAAAATGAAATACAGTATATTTTACACATTCTTGAAGAACCATCATAATATCTTCTTTCTGTTGTTCCTGAGTTTTTAGAGTGAAATTATATAATTCATCTACCATAGCAAACAGACGCTTATGTTGGCTATCAATTAAATGATGGTCAACTTTAAAACTGTCATCCCAGACAATATGCCTTACCATTGTGTTACAACCTCCTGTTTGTATATTTTTATAATAATAATGATTATTAGTTTTGTAAAGGTCTTATTTTAACCTATAAAAAACATATTAATTGCAAATCTTAATTAAAAACCACAAAATTACTTTCATTAAGATGATAAATTATAAAAATACAAAACATTCCAATTAAAATCACTTGAGAAGGTTAATATTTTATCCGATATTTTAAGTATGCGAAAATTTGCCCTTTTTTTATTAACATGTACAATTTCTTTTTCAAGCTTTATCTTTGGTCAAACAGATAATGATATTAGCAAAACATCTTTATATCAGCTTCCAAAAAATATTCCTTCTTTGGATGACACTCACAAAGTTCAACATATTTTGGCAGGAACAGAAAGTGGTTTGTACAAAATCCTTAATGGCGACACCCCTGCTCCTTTGTGGAACGAAAGCCGTGTTACTCAAATTCATCATATAGAAACTGATGAAGGTGAAAAATGGTTTTTTGTAACAGGTAATGGTCTTTTATTTAGTACTGACTTGGTAAATTTTTTCCCACTAGGTAGCCAACATGGATTACCTATGCTCACCATTAAAGAATATGATGGAACTAAAACTACTCTTACTAAAAAAGCAAAAGAAATTAAAGACATAGCTGGACACCCAGAAAATCCAAACATAATGGTTGTTACAACAGATAGTACAGTTTACCTTACTAAAGACGGAGGAAACAACTGGACAAGTTTAGGATTTTGTGCAACCACAAATGGAGCAAAGGCAGTTGCTGTTGCAAACATGATAGTTCCTGGAAAAACAAATGCTGACGGTTCTCCAGTAACAGAACTAACAGTATTTGTTTCCCACAGTATCAAAGGTCTATTTTATATTCAACCTGAAAAAAATAAAAATTGGATTCGCATATCTGGCGGATTTGAAGCACTTCCTACCCATGGTGACCCTGATGAAATATCAGATATTCTTCCAATTATTCGCTATAATGAGCAAGGAAAACCTGTAACCAGTATTTATCTTTCTCAAACTTTTATGCCCAATGTTTACAGTTTAAATTGGGAAGCAAAACGGGCAGAAAAAATATATCATGGGAAAGAACCTATGGATACGATAGATGGGCTTTTTTGGACAGGAACAAATTTATTATATACTCATCCTGGTGGAATTTCATTGATGAACTTAACATCTGGCACTAATACAGGTGTACCTTCAGAATTTTCTCTTTGGCAAAGAAGTATTGCAAAGGTACCGGAACCAGTTTACAGTGCCTACATTCCTGCAAACATGAGTGGATTTAGTACAAGTCTTGTTCTAAATGAATTATGGATGCTAAAACCAGAAAAAGTTTACACGGAATATGCTTCCGATAAACTAAGCAATCAAAAATCCTTGTATATTCCTGCAAACATTGGTCGTACTGAATCTGGCCAAAAAGAAATGTTAAAAATCTTAAAAGACAACAATTTGAATAGCGTCGTAATCGATATGAAAGACGATTATGGTCTTTTAAGATATGATACTCGAGATCCATTGGTTCAAGAAAAAGGTTACGTTAGTGCCTACGCTGTAGATTTAGATAAATTCATTGAACGATTTAAAGCTGAAGATGTGTATTTAATTGCTAGAATTGTTGTTTTTAAAGACAAACATTTGTCCCAATATGCAAACAGTAAATATGCCATCTGGGATTATTCAGAAAAAAAGCAATGGGTGGGAATAAAGCGATATACGGAAGTATTAGACGAAAACGGAAACCCTATTGATTCCACTCCTGAATATTACGATGAACACTGGGTTGATCCATATAGTCATGAAGTTTGGGAATATAATGTGGCTATTGCAAAAGAATTAATTTCACGTGGCTTTGATGAAATTCAGTTTGATTATATAAGATTTCCCACTGATGGAATCAATTTAGGAAAAACATCTTATCGGTGGAAAGATAATGGCATGGATAAAGAAAGTGCTTTAATATCCTTTTTATCTTATGCTCGCAAAAACATAGATGCTCCTATTGGAATCGATATTTACGGGGCTAATGGCTGGTATCGCAGTGGAGCAAGAACTGGACAAGACGTGGAATTACTTTCAGAATATGTTGACGTAATTTGCCCCATGTTCTATCCTAGCCACTTTGAACAAGGATTTTTAGCAAATACGCCTGCAGCTGAACGACCATATCGAATTTATTTTTTTGGAACTTATCGCAACTCAATTATTGCACGAAATCGTAGCGTAATTCGACCTTGGGCTCAGGCATTTTACCTTGGTGTTTCTTACGATAAACGCTACTACGATTCCGATTATGTACAACGACAAATCTTTGGCGTTCGAGATTCCGTAAATCGCGGTTATATGTATTGGAATAATATTGGTCGCTACGATGACATTAGACCTGATCCCACAAATGAAGCTCCTTATCCTTGGAATGCCTCAGAAGCTAGCACAGAATTCCGAAAGCCTGCACTTTATGGCAAAGCAGCGGATTCTACAATAGAGGTAAATCCTCTGGAAACTGAAAAAACTACTCCTGAAAACTCCACCACAACATTGGAGCAATAACATGGAAGAAATATACAACTGGGGCTTGTCCATAATTACAGGGATTCAGCAAATAAAATCCCCTATAATAACATTCCTAATGGAAGGAATATCTTTTTTCGGTGATCCAGTTTTTTACTTCTTTTTTTTAATGATAATTTATTGGTGTGTTGACGCAAAAAAAGGGTTTCAATTAGGTACAATTATAATTTTTAGTGGAGCTTTTAACACCGCCATAAAACAAACGTTAAAAGTTCCTCGCCCATACCAAAGGAATCCAGCAGTATTCATTGTAGAAGAAACTGGTTTTTCCACCCCTTCTGGTCATTCACAGGGTTCAGCGAGTTTTTATCCCATAGTGGCTAATTTTTTTTGTAAAGGAAAATCTTTAGCAAAGATAATTATACAACTTTTGGTGGCAATTTTTGTCCCTCTGCTTATTGGGTTTAGTAGAATTTATCTTGGAGTTCATTATCCTACCGATGTATTTTTAGGTTTAATTATTGGATTTTTAACTGCTACAGGAGTTTTGCTTTTTTGGGATTTTTTTGCCGAAAGAATAGCAAGTTTACGTCTTTCTATTAAGTTTCTATTATTAGCCCTCTTGTGCCTTCTTCTAAACCATTTTTCCCAGGGCAATACTTCTTTAAGTGGCTTACTTTTTGGTTTTGTTGGTGGACATTTATTTTTTATCGAAAAAAAATCATTTGATGCAAAAACAGGACTTTTGTGGCAGAAAATATTACGAATTCTACTGGGTTCTTTTATTGTAGCCTTTTTTTATTTTATACCAAAATTTATTATTTCATTTTTGGGAATGGATTCACCGGAAAACCAGTGGTACGATTTGATTCGATTTTTACGATATATGTTAACTGGTGCAGCAACTAGTTTTTTAGTTCCAACCATGTTTCTAAAGTTAAAATTGGCAGATAAATTTCCTACAGAAAATAATCTAAAGGAAATAAATCAATAGATTCAAAAAAAGGAATAGGCTATGAGCAACAAGGGTTACACTCCAGAAGAACCTATTACAGCTATCGCAACAGCTCTTGCACCAGCAGCTCTTGGCATAGTTCGTTGTAGTGGTAAAGGCTGCATAGAATTAGTGGCACAAGTTTTTTCACGAAGCAACAAACTCTTAGAAGCAAAAGGAAATACTTCTGTGTACGGTTGGATTGTAGACAAGTCTGTTACTCCTCACCAACGAATAGATGAAGTTTTAGTTAATGTATTTAAAGGTCCTAGAAGTTTTACAGGGGAAGACATGGCAGAAATAAATTGCCACGGAGGACCTGCTATTGTTACAGAAATTTTTCGTTTGCTGACTTCTAATGGCTTCCGAATTGCCAATCCTGGGGAATTCACTTTTAGAGCCTTTATTAACGGCAAAGCTGATTTAACTCGTGCAGAGGCTGTTCAAGAGATAATCGATGCTAAAACAAACGAATCTAGGAACAAGGCTGTAGATCGCTTAGTCGGAAACCTTTACCAAAGAATTGATGATATAAAAAAAACTCTTATTCATGTTTTAGCATCCATAGAAGCTGAAATTGAATACCCAGAAGATGAAGAAACTATTGCAGATGCCTTCGATGACAAAGAACTTCGACAGGTACAAAAAGAATTACAAAGTTTATGCGATTCATGGGCAAGCGAAAAGTTATATCAAGATGGAGCAAAAATCGTATTATGTGGCCCCACAAATGCAGGAAAATCTAGTCTTTTTAACACATTGCTAAAAGAAGAACGGGCAATTGTTTCAGAAATTCATGGAACAACAAGAGATTGGCTAGAAAGTTGGATTTCTTTTTCTGGAATACCAGTTAGACTTTTTGATACAGCTGGACTACGAAAAACCGATGATGTAATTGAACAACATGGAGTTCAGAGAACACTGGATTTAACAGAAGAAGCAGATTTAATTCTTTATGTAATAGATTCAAAAGTTGGAATAACTTCAAAAGACATAGATTTTCTAAAAGAACATACAGCTAAAAACGACGAAGCTAACAAGGAAGGAACAGAAAAACATTCTGCAAAATCAAATGAAACGTTAAAAGAAAAAAAACCTTTAGTTTTAGTTTTTAATAAATGCGACATTGCAAATCCTCCTCAGATACCTTCAAATTTAGATATTTGTCCTTCTGCCATTGTTCAAATAAGTGCTAAAACATCAGAAGGAATAGGAATTTTAACAAATACCGTAAAAAATATTCTCGAAAAAACAAACCATATAAATACTCAAACAGTAGGACTGGGATCAAAAAGGCAAAAACAGTGTACTCAAAATGCCTTGGATTCTATTTCCCATGGATTAGAAGCTCCTAAACTAGGCTTTACACTTGATGCTGTAGTTCAAGATATCGAAGATGCACTGGATTTCCTAGGTGAAATTACTGGAGAAGTAACACCAGAAGATATTTTGGATACTGTTTTCAGTCGTTTTTGCCTTGGAAAATAATTCAACCAAGATATTCCTTGTGGATTTATCTCTTCTTGAAAAAAATTACTCAAAAATACTCTATACTAAATTGATTTTAAACAAAAAAAACCGGGCCACTAAAGGAGGAGGAAAAGGCGACCCGGTTATCATTTATTTGTTACTTTATTGTACTATACATAGTAAAAGCGAGCATGTCAATAGCTTTTTTACTTTATTTTACGTTTTTTTTACATATTTCGCATACAAGCCGGCTTTTATCGCACTAAAATATCCACAGATTTACTTTTCTCTGAAGAATCAAGATAAACCTTTAGATTCATAGGACCTGGTCTTAAAGGAACATACCACACAAAGGGCTGACAAGAAGAACCAAAAAAGTGGTCGTCTACATAAAGAGAAGCTGTTTCTCCACTACCAGTGGCATCTACACGAATTTTTTGTGCTTCCAAGGGAATTGTAGCATCATAAACAAACACAGCACCATCTGTTGGATACAAAATTTCCAATTCGGAAAAATCAAACAAAGAACCTTGATTGTTTCGGCCACTTAACCATCGCTGATATTCTTGTGGATACCTTGTTTCCGTTTTTCCGTTTAAGTTGTAATGCCAGTGACAACTTGGAAGGTTTGTCGCAGAGATTACAGAAACAAATTCCTTGGTGACAGAAGGACAACTTTTACCGGGCAGCATTCCAGAAAGAGTACAAACAGAAACTTTGCCATAATTTTTTGGACTAGGAAAGGAAGATGCAGTTGCCGGCTTTTCTGATGAAAGAAAATCTAACAGTTGGCGTACCACTTGTGCAGGAATTGAACTACCTGTTTCTCGTATAACGGTATCCCCACTAAAATTTCCCATCCAAACACCTATGGTATATCCAGTTGTCGAACCAAGAGCAATAATATTTTGAAACTGATTTGAAGTTCCAGTTTTGAAAATTGCTGGATATTCAGTGTTAAAAACTTCTGCAAATCCAAACCCCAAGGATCTGGCTCTTTTATCGGACAAAAAGTCGCAAATAATAGCTGCTGTATCTTCTTCGTAAATTTGTTTTTTTTCAATTACGGTGGTTTCTTCTTTCACGATAGAATTCTTTGAAATAAAAGTTGTATCTATAAGAAAACCATTGTTAGCAAACACGCTAAAGGCTCTAGTAAGTTCCAAAAGTGTTACTTCGCCACTTCCTAAAGCCAAAGACAATCCCATGCGGTATCGTTCCCCTTCTAAAGAATCAAAGCCTAACTCGAACAATTTTTCTAAATAATTATCCACCCCTAAGCGGTACAAAAGATACACAGCAGGAATATTTAAACTAGAAGCCAGGGCAACCCGCATTGGCACTGGACCATTATACTGATTATTAAAGTTCAAAGGAACATAAACTTCTTGAGAGCCAAAATCCATTGGTACATCAGGCATTATACTTGAAGGTACAAAACCAGATTCTAAGGCTTGTGCAAAGATAAAGGGTTTCATTGTGCTACCACTTTGGTTTTTTACAAGAACCCCATCTATTTGCCCTCCGTCTTCCTCTTGAAAATTCCCTCCGTACCAGCAAATTATTTCCCCAGTTTTATTATCCATAGCAAAGACAGCTCCATGGGTAAGTCGTGCATCCTGATTTTGTTCCAGCAATGTATCAACAAAATTTCCCGCCTTTTCTGTTAAAACCTCATCCACAGAAAGAATTAATTGTGAAGGAAGCTTTTTTTCCTGCTTTTTATACTGGTTTTCAACATAAGAAATAAAATGAGGTAGCTCCATAGGATAAATATATGGATTTTCAACTGCCACAGCTTTAATCCATTCTTCTGGAGTAGCGACAAAATCCGTGATTTTACCGATTACCATTGCAGCCTCATATGAAGCTGTTGGGTCTTGAAGAGGATTGTAGGTTGCAGGTCGCCTTGGAACTACCGCCAAAGCATGAATCTGAGAAAAAGAAAGCTGCTGAGGCGTAAGTCCATAGTATGTTCTAGCTGCAGAACCTATACCCTCTGCTTGCATTCCAAAGGGTAAATTATTCAAGTACAGTTCTAGAATTTCATCTTTGGAAAGTTTTGCTTCTATTCGGAGGGCGTTCCATGCTTCAACTATTTTTGTCCAAAGGGTAACTTTTTTTCCTTTATCTCTAGGAATAATAATTCTTGCCACTTGCATTGATATAGTAGAACCACCGCTAACTCGCCTACCTTGAGAAATATTTTGCATTGCAGCACGAATCATTGCAAAAAAGTCTATTCCCCCATGTCGATAAAATCGTTCATCTTCGGCTGCAATAAAAACCTGTGGAATTGTAGGAGGCAAAGATTCCAAATCATACCATTCTCGCCTAAGCCCATCTTCTAAAGCCTTTACTTGAAGCAAGCGACCATTTCTGTCATAAAAGCGAGTACTATATGGCTGACTTAAAAAATTTGTAAGTTCAGGGAAGGGCATTAGAAGCAAAAACAATTTAATAACCAACCATACCCCAATGATGCAAAGTGTAAAAATAAAAACTTTGCCACGTAATTGGGATATGTTGCCATATGCATTTTGTTTTTGCTTCTGAACCTCGTTTTTTTTAGTCGCTGATGACAAAAACGCCACCCTTTGATCTACCAAATATTTCTGGCTCGTACATACATTCGGCTGTTGCGGATGGTACACTGAATTCACCATTACGAACAGCACGGAACATAAATTCTACTTGTTGCTTACCACGTCTAAAGAAATCCCAGAAATAACGAACTTCGTTATCGTAAATTTCTTGAGAAGAAAGACCATAATTATATTCAGAATAGAAACTATCTATGTCAAAAAATTCTGATTCAACTTCTTCTTCTGAATAGGTACTTGGGTATTGTTCTGTGGTGGCAAATGCAGCATTTAATACTTCTGCTCCAGAAGGTATCGGAATTCTTGTTGCCACAAAGGTTCTATCTTTAGTAGTTGAAATCGTAACCTTTGCTTTGTAAATTGAACCAGCCTTTAATTGATTATCTGTTACAATTTGACCAGTTTTTACATCTATATAATCAACAAAAACACTAATTCCCTCATCTCGAGCATATTGTTCTTCTGCAGGAATTGGATATTTCATTGAAACCGTATAAAACAAGGTTCCTACACCATCTTTTGTGAATTCCATATCCAATTCTTTACCAGATTGGAGTCCATCTTGTAACAACTTAGACAAAGGAACATTTGTATCCTTAGGTTTAGCCCCGGCACCTTTAAATGAAGCTTCTGCCAAGGTTTTACCTTCAAGTTTTACCGCTGCATCAAAGTTTAAATCTTCTAGATTATTTGCTTTAATGTAGGCAGCTATAGCTTCTAATACCCTTGAAGTACTAGCAGTATTTTTCCAATAACCATGGGAAGCTCTTTGTAACGTTAACAGATTGTGGAGCAACCTACCGTTTATTTCATCGGAATAATCTAACGCAGTAAAGAATTGTAGCAATAAAGCATTTTTTTCACTTTCATCATTGAAATACAACCATGGAATAGAACTAAATTCAGGATCAGTTAAATCAATTCCTCTAGTTGTAACTCTAGTATGTCGGCGAATCTCCTTTGCAATTTCTTGTGCTTTGCTTGTTTCCCCTAAATCCAAATACATCAATCCACACATAGCTTTTTCTGAAAAACCTAAATTTTCAAAATTAGCTACAATATCGACTTGCTTTTCTGAAACATCTGTTAGCTTTGAAAGAACCCAAAGAGTGTAAACTGCAGAATATGAAGAATTATTTGAAACTCTATCTTCATATTGAGTCCAAAGATAATGAATCAAGTCGGACATATCAATGGCACTAGGAATTTTAATTCCCTTAGACTGAGCTACTGCAATTAATTCTGCAAAGCGCAATGTAGGTCCAAGAGCAGAGGAAATACTATTCTTCCAGTAAGGGAATCCGCCATCTAAAGTTTGAGTATTTGCCCAACTCTTGATTTCTTTTTCCACAAGCCTATGAGGATCTGCAACCTCACTTTCTAAACCAAATACATCGATATATTCACTAAAATACATCATTGGTATCATAGAAGAACATCTCTGCTCTAAGCATCCATAAGGATAACGGAAAACATAATCCACTGCTTCTGTAAGAGTTCCTAACCGTGTGGGGTCAAGACTTACAAAAAGATTGCTTCCATCATCATTTTGAATTCCAGTTGGTAAAATAATTTTTTCGTTGGCCTTAGCACTTTCTTTTTTGTCAATATTTTCAGAAGAAACATCGCCTATTGTTGTTACAGATTCGTAAACATAGGGTCTATCTATTTCCAAAGTTTGAACGATTCTTTCGTTCAGTACAGAGGATTTAACAGAAAAGATAACAGTTACCCAACCATATTTCTGACCTGTAATATCAAAAAGTAAAGGAACTGTTCTGCCTGCTGGTACAACAATATTTTTTAAATTAGTACCATTTATAATTGCTTCACCAGACTTTCGCAATGCTCCCTGATCTTCAGAAGAAATACCCGCAGCGGCAGTTCCACTTTCAATTTCCATAGACACTGAAACTTCATAATCTATTCCATCAAGATTAGAAATTACTACACCTATATCAGACAAATCTCCTTCTCTTAGGCGACGTGGTAAAACATTTCGCACACTGATTGGATTATTCACCACAAGGGCATCCTCTGTTATACCAAAAATATTACTTGAATATGTTCCCACAGTGGTTACCCGATATTCCGTAAGGTTATCTGGTAGTTTAAATGTGTAGCTAACTTTTCCATCTGGACCTGTTACTAGTTCTGGTACAAAAACAGCCGTTGGGTCGAAGTTTTTCCGTTCATTTAATTTATCTCCACCCTCATCTCCACCATACAGATTACGAACTTCATATGTAACAGGATCCATAAGCAATGAACGGGAATCTCCTCCTATTACACAACTGGGGAAAAGATATTCATTGTAGAAATATGCCAAGGGGTCTGGAACATGATAATTAATTAAATCAATTACACCCCTATCTACAGCCATAAGAGTTAATTCAGCACCAGAAACTGGCCTTCCTTCTACTGTTGCAGTTAAAGTAATTGTAGCTTCTTCTCCTGGACGATAAGAAGGCTTATCCATTTCAACAGAAATATTCATTTCTCTAGATGATGTATCCACATGAAGAGCCGTTGCCCCAAAATACCCTTTTGGCTTATCCATGTCCTGTGATTCATAGTCATGGGTTGGTTCACCCTGTCTAACAGAATATGAAGAAACAGTTACATAAACTACAGGTAAATATTCTTCTTCTATTGGAACATCAATTACCCTAGTAGGTTCGTTTACATTCAACAATTCGTGCTTGATGATTCCTTCTCTTTCCACAGTTACTAAATATATTCCCTTTGGAAGTGGACTTTGCATCATAATTTGGGCAGTATCTCCAACTTTATATTGCTCTTTGTCGCTTATAAGAGTTATTTCTTGGGAATCTTGGCTATAATAATAGCTCCAATCTGAGCCGCTTACATAAAAACTTCTTTCGGTAACAACACTGCGACCTTTATTATCTTGGGTAGTAAGTCTAAGAATATAAGCACCACCCTTAGTTGGTAAAACAGAAAAGCTACCTTGATTTTTCATATCAATAGTTTTTGCCTCTTCTTGAACCATTTCTCGAACATAACGGGTAATAAGTTGCCCATTTAAGCCCACTTGACGAGTTTGTTTCCAGTCTTCACGCAAAAGTTCAACTGTAATCTTTTTATTTTTAGATTCACTTGGCAAAAGAGTTGCCTCGGGAATTTCTCCCTCTGGTGTTGTCAAAATATAGTCAAAATCTAAGTTGTCTCCCTTTTTAGGGAATCCTGAAATATTCTTTACCCCAGAAAGACCAATGTAAAATTGAGCAGGATGAACCAAAGTACTGCCACTGGCAGAAATTGCTTGACCTCCTGCATCGGTAACAGTAGATTCAAAACGGTAGCGATATGCCATTCCCTGAACTTTTTCGTCCCCAGAAAGCTGAGAAGAGTTAGCAGTTCCAGAATCTCCTATAACACCGCTTTCACTGCCAAGGGCGGTTCGTCCGTCGTAACCTTGCCGAGGGCCAAATCTATAACCTTCAAATTTTGGCATTGACAAAGCAAACCCAGCTGGTTCTCTATACCAGTTACCATACCAAGTAGCTCCGGCAAGACTTCCGCCCCCAAGATAAGAAGCGACAATATCAGCAGAAATTCTATCGCCACTAACATAGGTTATTTCTGGAAGTGAAACAGAGGATTCAAAACGCAACCTTTCAAAATAGGCAACCGTAAAACTTATCGATTCAGTTTCTTCTTTAAGTCCAAGTCTTCTGCTATACTCTAGAATATAATTTCCTGGTGACAAATCTTCTGGCAATTCAAATGTAGCTGTAAAACCACCATTTTCAGAAGTTTTACCACTTTTGGTAACTAAAGGTTCTGAATCCCAAGTATTTTCTCTTAATTGGATTCTATAATTACCATAGAAAGGTTTGTATTCACTTAGTTTTAAGTTTCTGTCAATTCCACGAAGTTGCAATGTTTCACCAGGCTTATACAAACCTCTGTCGGTGAACATAAAGGTTACCATTTTTGCAGTTGCAGCTGAACTTGGAACAACTGTTCTAGCAGCTGCCCCCCAAAGCCTGTTTTCCGATGGATTGAATATAGCCTTGTCTCCGTCTTTTTCTGCTTTAACAAAAAAATCATATAAGAAGGTGTTAAAGTTAGAAAGCTGTAATTCTGCTAACCCGTTTTTATCTGTAGCACCTGTTGCAAGAATCTCTAAACCTTCATCACTTAAAAGTTCAGAATTATTATTACTCATGAATTTATATACTGTAACCTTTGCATTTGGAACAGGCTCTCCAGTAGAAAGTTTTGTTACTAAAACTAAGGCTTTGTTGTAGCCATATCGTACGGTAAGACCTAAGTCTGTTACTTGAATATATTGTGTATTACTTGAAGTATAAACTTTTTTTTCTCCCCAATAATCAACGTAGGTATAATCAAGATTGGCTTCAAATTCAACAGAACCTCTGTATCCATTTTCAGTTTGTTTAAGAAATGGTTCTAAATCTATAGCTTTAATAACTCTGGTATTTTTTGGAATATCCTTTTCTTCCAAAGCCATAGAAAAATCTTCTATTTCAACATCCTCAGAAGGACTAAAACTATGAAGTAAATACCAAGACCCAGGAAGAATGTTTTGATATTCAAAGGCTAGTTTTGGAGGAAATTGTGCTTCTAGCATTTTGAAGCCATAATCTTTGAATCCCGCATAACTCTTTGCAGCAGGAACTGATATTTGTTCTGGACCACATTCCTTTGAATAAACACGTCCATGTATATCCTTTATTACATTGGGAGCAATAGAAATTGTATAGGTTTGTTCAAAAGTAACAGGCAACCCATGAACTTTCAAAATACTTCCAGTTATAGCAACATTTTCTTTTGTTATGTTCATTGCTGGTTCAGTTTTAATAGCTGCAGCAACCTTATCTAAATCCATATTTTCGTCTAAACGATGGCTAAAAGAAAAATCTACTGGATTTGAATATTTTGCAGAGGAATATCTATTGGGAGAAATATCTTCTAATTCCAAATTTGAAAGAGTATAAAAATTGTGATCCATTTGTATACTTGTAGGTAATGAATCTGAACTAGATTTCGCACCCTCCAATAATACAACACTTATTACCACATTTTCTGGAGGAGCTTTTTTTAGTTCTAGGTGAATAATTTGTTTATGCTCTTTGTTCGGATAACTAGCTGTATATTCTAAGGTTGTACCATTAGTAATATTTTTTACAACAACATGCTTTGTTATTTCATCCAATTCAATAGGGTAAGAAAAATACAAGGCTATGGAACGAGCTTGCTCTGGAGGCACATCATTTTCATCTACCCAGCCACCTTCTTGAACTGTTTTATACCCTGGAACAATTGATAGAAGTTTTAGTTCTTCTGTTTTAAAAGAAAATTCTGTTTCGCCAGTAAGGGAATCCCCTGAAATAGACTTTATGTTTTTAGACACAGAAACTTTGTACTCTTTTTGAGGAACAGTTTGCTCTGTGCTATCAAAACACAAAAGACTTGTTCCATACCAACGATATACACCCTTTAATGGGGGGGTTATGGTCATATATTCACTGGAATCTGAAGGAACTCCAAGTTTTTCAATAGGAACAACAGGTTCAGAAAACTGAACATAAACCGATGGATATTTCATTGCAGAAGGTAATTCTCCTACAGGTTGCATATCTATTATCTGAAAAGATTCCTCTGTTGCAACTGAATTAGCATCCGCTGTTTTCGTTTTTTTTGAACAACCTAATATCAAAAAAAATGCACAAATAGATAAAAAAAAGAAAAAAATGGAACGAAAAACCTTCATATGATACCTCTCTTTTTATTGAAAAATTATATCATAGGAAAAAAACCTAGTAAAGCAATAACATATATTTGGAAATAGAAAAAAGAGTTTTTTCTTGCAAAGAGAAAAAAAAAGATTTAAACTGTGAATAGAATATTTATTGTAAGGAGGTAATTATGAGAAAACTACTTCTATTCACCCTTATTTTCGTGACAACTATGAATTTTACTTTTGCTAGAGATAAAATCATAAGTCCGAAAGAGTTACCCGAAGCTGTACAAAGCTTTTTACAGAAAAATTTTCCAAATAGTGCAGTAAAATATGCAGAAAAAGAATTTAGTGAATACGAAGTTCACCTTGAAGATGGAACTGAAATATCAATCCGAAAGAACGCCGATTGGGAATCCATCAAAAGCAGAAATCCTATACCTGACACATTGTTACCTAAAGCCGCCGCTGAATATATTTCTACTGAATATCCAGAAGATTTTATCAGAGAGATAGAAAAAAATCTCTTTGACTATGAAGTAAAACTTTCCAGCGGCTGGGAACTTCGGTTTAAAACCGACGGTTCTTTTAGTGGAATCTTAGATTTTGACGACTAATCCTTTTTGATAATAAGGTGAAGGTCTTCAATCTGCTGAGGATCAACTTCTGAAGGGCAATCGTCCATTGGGCTTTGAGCAAAAGTATTCTTTGGAAAAGCAATTACTTCTTTTATAGAAGTTTCTTTGCACATAAGCATTACAAGTCGGTCAAGGCCTGGGGCGATTCCTCCATGAGGTGGTGCTCCATATTTGAAGGCTTCTGTTAAAAAGCCAAACTTTTTTTGCCCTTCTACTTCGTCAAAGCCCACTAAATTGAACACACGCTTTTGTAATTCCACATCATGAATACGAATTGAACCAGAAGCTAACTCATAGCCGTTTAATACCAAGTCGTACAAATCACCTTTTACGCTACCTGGATCACTTTCCAAAGTGGCATGATATTTTTCCTGTGGCATAGTAAACATATGATGAGCTGTATCCCATT
>JAGAOP010000053.1 GCA_017623685.1 Spirochaetaceae bacterium | reverse complement strand
GCCTTTTGTAATTTAAGACATATTGGATAGCAGGTTGTATCAAATATTTATTTACAGGGAATTAATTAGGTTTGGATGAATTCCATGAACCATTATACCACCATTCACCTGTAGTTCTAGAAAGATCTGCAGTTTGTCCACTCCAGTTGTTTCCACCGTATGGTCTAAAAATCAAGTTGATAGAAGAAGCATTGAATGTATATTTATACCATCCGCCTGATTCAGCTGTCATTGAAGCCAAAGAACCACTTCCACTACCTTCCCAGTACCATACATATGGATACTTTGCGTGTACAATAATTTGGTTTGACACATTTGAATTAGAAACATTGGAAATAAGAGTTGCATTATCCTAGGTCATATTTCAACCTGATGCCCATGTTAATCCACTAAATGGTGAAGAAACAGTTTCACCTGCTGAATATGAACCAGTTAAATATTTCCATTCAAAATCTGAACCTGTAACATCAACATACCATCCACCTAGTGATGAATCGTAAGTACCACGAATTGCTTTAGACCAGTTATTTCCTTCGTTAAATGAACCTGTAAAATATACAGCCTGTCCATAACCTGGGTTTGCAGTTGAAACTATGCGATATACAGTTTCTGTTGAAGAAGATGAAGAACCACTTCCACTTGAAGAGGATGAATTACCTGTTTCTGTTGAAGAGGATGGTGAATTAACCCAAATTCCAAAGTTTGTTCCAGAATATATTGAAGAATATCCAGAAGTTGGTGTGTAATTTTCTCCACCAATTTTAACGATAACAGAACCATTAGTTCCTGTAATTTTTGCAACATATAAATATGTTGAAGCACATAGAACTTCTATTCCACTATCATATCCAATACCCATATCCTGTCTGATTTCAATCAATTTGTCGATATGCTGTCTTAGATTGTATCCTGTTCCATGAACTGAATCGTTAGCCTTATACTGACTTCCGTTACCTGTAAAATAATGTTGCCAAGCAACACAAGGATAACCAGGATGGGTCAACAAAAATGCATAAGCAGGAGCTAAATCTCCAGCATCCATTTCCCAATGTTGCTGAGTACTACCTGTATCATGATTATCGATAAATGTTACAGCATATTCTGGAGCACAACGGAACAGATTATTTGAGTCTGCCAAGCGACTCATATCCCAAAGACCTGTATTGTTACTATAACCGAAAGCATTGTTTAAGTTACCTTTAAGAACAAAGTCAAAAGCACGAGTTTTGTATCCACCGGTAGCGGTACTGTTTACCCAGTTCATAATTTCATCTTTCCAACCCTGAGAATAATAAGGATTGAAACCATTTGTTGGCCAATATTCTCCTACAGAAAAATCTGCATTAGTAGCTGAATTGTATTTTCCAACATAATAACCGCTATAACCTTTTACAAAGTCATATCTCCAACCAACGAAACCTAAATCTTTTAATTTTAGGTTCATCCAATCGATGATACCATTTTGTACGTCCCAGTTAGTGTGGTCAATATCACGAGCTGCAGCATAACTTTCTCCTGTATCATAGGCACCTCTGTTAGAAGAAGCCATCATAGAAGAAGAACCTGAAAAACCTTCGTCATTACCACAAATTGACCAATAATCTTCGTTCCATTGAGGATTTCTAAAATCACCCCAATCAGTGCTACCACAACGATGGTTAATTACAATGTCAGCAATAGCTTTTGCAGGAGCAATAGCAGAAATAACATTCCTAAGCTCTGATTCTGAACCATAATATGAATTAAAATTGTTCAATTCAGTAGGAAGATAACCTTCTGTACTTGCTGTTGCAGATGGTGGTGGGAACCATACATACTCAAAAGTATTCTTAATTTCAGATGCCTTACTAAGCATTGTTGAATACCATTTGTAATGTGTTGATGAATCATTTCGATCTGCACTTGCCCAGTTAAAACCTTGAAGCATAACTCCAGATTTTGGGTTTGTAGAACTTACTGTAGATGTAGAATTATTACGAGATAAATCTAATTTGCCAGATACATCCTGCTCGTCAACATATGAAGAACAAGAAAAACACATTAAAAATACAAGAATAGTAAATATAAATACTACTCTACCCATAAAACTTTTTTGTCTGTCCATTTTAGACCTCCTAGCAGACTTTTAACCAAATATAAAAAAATGCAAAATACATTTTTTAAGGGAAAAATGTTTACTAGCTATTATTAAAGAATTAATAATAACTAAGGTCTTTTTAAATAAATATTATTCTATACTTTCAGAATAAAACGGAAAATTCCATATGTCAAGAAAAAAAAATAAAAATTTTTAAAAAAAACAAATGAAAAAATTAAAAAAAATTAATCTTCCATAGGATTTATTTCACTTTCTGGAAATAAATAAGCATCTTGCAATTTTATAGAAAAGAACTGCTGAGGAGTACTAGTACTTGTTATAGGCACAGTAAAAGAAAATGAAACAGGTTGATATCCTTCTGCTGAAATTTTTACAGAATAAGAAAAAACTTTTGTAATTCCAGCTTCATCAGCTAAAAGAGGAGCAGGTTTAAATGAATAAGTTCCTTTTGTAGCTTTGTAGGTTTTTGCAGGATTAGACCAAGAACAATCTTCCATTTTTACAAGATTACCTTCGGTTTTAAGTTCTATAGTAGAATCCAAAAGTGCTTCAAAAGTATGACCATCTAAAACAGTTCCAATAAATACAGGGAAAACAAAGGCAGGATTAGCTAAAACTTCGTCTACAGATGTTCTTTCTGAGTGATAAGGTCGCTTTGCAGTATTAACAATTCGAATTCCATCCATAATAAGAGCATCTATATCGGCTCGAAGTTGAGAATCTTCTGAAAGCATTGCATGAGTAATACCACGACCAGAAACAACATATTTTGAAGGTGTTCGGTTAAGCACGTAACAAATAGTATCATATCGACAGTTTTCGCAACCACAAGTTACAAAAGAATTATTCGCTGCAATAAGTTCATCATACATTGCGTTTACACGAGTTGAAACGAATGACTCCATGATATTTTGTATTTTCAAAAGTTCCTCCATAAGTTCAGCATAACCTCACAAATTAATTATATCCCAAATCAAAAAAAGACGCAATCTTTTTTTGAAATTCAACAGGATTTCTCACACAATAATGCTTTGGAATAGCAACACGAATTTTTCTTAAACTATTGGTAAAAGATTGTACAGTAGTAGCAGAAAAAACAGTGGAACTTTGAGTAAATGGTAAATTTTCATCTTGAATCCATAAATCGCTTTCAAAAGAGATTGGCTCTGGAACATCAATAATAATTTCAGCAGGATTTATTCCCAAAGCAGATGCAATTTTTGATTCAACTTCAGTACGTTTTTTTAAATCTTCTAAAATGAGATGATTTGGATTATTTTGAACAAAAAGTCCTTCCCAAATTACAACAAATAAATTACGATTCATAACATCTGTGGCACATTTTTTTTCAGGGAAAATATTTTTTTCGTCAATTGATTCAATTAATCTAAAAACACTCTGGTCATCGAGTTGGTAAAGTTGATCAGCTTGAATAAGATTTTTTTCCAATGCTGCATAAAGAGTTTTTTTCATCATAGCCGTGGCTATTCTAACTTGTTTATGCCAATATACTGAACGATACATCATGTATTTTGAAAAAAGTAAGTTTTCTACAGAAAGTATTCCGTCAGAATTAAGGATAATTCCTTTTTCTTTATGGGGAATAAGTCTGTCTAGTACAAAATCTGTATCTTGTACTCCATAGGGAACACCACAGTAATAAGCATCTCTATTCAAATAATCCAACTTATCCGGATCAAGAACACCAGAAAGGAGCTTTCGATAAAAAAGTGTTTCTGGATCTGAGCAAGGTCGCTCCTTATCTATTATTGCTGCAACTTGTTCAGGTTCACCACCGGCTTTTTTTATACATTCAGCTATTTCACCTGTTTCCACAACTCTTGCAGAAAGAACTTCATGATCTTCTAAAGGCAGTTCCTTTAAGGAATGAGTATAGGGAAAGTGTCCAATATCGTGAAACAAGGCTGCAGCATACCAAGATATTTCCCCAGTTTTTGTAAGCCAACTATCAGCCCCTTTCCTTGAAAGAACATCTAAAAGCCTTTTGGCTATAGCATATACTCCAATAGAATGTCCTGCCCTAGTATGAACTGCTCCAGGATAGAGCAATTCAGTAGGACCTAGTTGACGAATTCTTGTAAGCCTAACAAAAGCCTTTGTATTCATTCCTTCAAATAAAGCTTCAGGAATATATATATGTTTCCATAAAGGATCCCGTACTGGAATATTCTTCACGGTTTATTGGCCCCCAGCTCTTGTGTATGCGGCTAAGCCTCCAAGCTTAAGAATATCACAACTTCGTTTTGCCAAAGAATTTACACCTACAATATTTACTGTTTTTGTAGAAGATATAATTTTTATTTGGAAATCACAACCTGTATCCAAAGCTTCTGAAATATTACTTATTTCTAAAGTACAACCTTCAGAAATTAAATCATAATCAGCAGGATTCGTAAAAGTAATTGGAATAATTCCATAATTTATTAAGTTAGCTTTATGGATTCTTGCAAAAGATTTTACAATTACAGCCCTAACACCAAGATACATAGGACCTAATGCAGCGTGTTCTCTAGAAGATCCTTGTCCATAGTTTTCTCCACCTACAACAAAGCAACCAGAAAAACCAGTAGCCTCTGCTTTTTTGTAAAAATCTTCATCGATACGTTCAAATGTAAACTTTGAAATTTCAGGAATATTTGAACGGAAAGGCAAAACCTTAGTTCCAGCAGGCATAATATCATCTGTTGAAACATTATCACCAGCCTTTAATAAAACAGGTAACTTTAATGATTTTGCAGCAGCAGGAGAAGATGGACAAGGTTTAATATTTGGGCCTCGTAAAATCTCTATTTTTGAAGCTTCTTCTTCTGAATATGGAGGAATAAGCATTCCATCATCTGTAGCAGTTGTTTTTATTTCTTCAGCTGAAAGTCGGCTATCTACACCGGAAAGCAACGAGATTCTTCCTTCAGGAGTATAGGTTTCATCTTGATATGAAAGAGTTGTAGCGTCTGTAATAACACCAGTAATAGCAGCAGCAGCAGCAGTTTCAGGAGAAACAAGATATACATTTGCATCAGCTGTACCACTTCTACCTTTAAAGTTTCGGTTAAAGGTACGTAAAGAAACACCTTCAGTATTAGGAGCAAATCCCATACCAATACAAGGACCACAAGCACTTTCAAGGATACGGAATCCAGCACGAATTAAATCTCCAAGAATTCCAGCCTTTTCTGCCATTAATAAAGTTGTACGACTTCCAGGAGCGATTCCTGCCTCTACACCAGGAGCAATGTGTTTTCCTTTAACAATGGAGGCAACTGCAGCTAAATCATCTAAAGAACTATTGGTACAAGAACCAATACAAACTTGGGTAACAGGCTTTCCTTGTAAGCTACTAATACTAGCAACAGCATCTGGAGAATGAGGTTGAGCTGCCAAGGGTTCTAATTTGGACAAATCAATTTCTATAATTTTATCGTAAACAGCACCTTCATCTGCTTTTTGTTCACTCCAATATTCACCACGTCCCATGGCTTCCAAAAAAGTTTTAGTGGTTAAATCTGAATGGAAAATACTACAAGTAGCTCCCAGTTCAGCACCCATATTTGTAATTGTAGCTCTTTGAGGAACTGTTAAAGTTTCAGCACCACTACCAAAATATTCATAAATTGCGCCTACTCCACCCTTTACGGTTTCAAGGCGAAGAACTTCCAGAATTACATCCTTTGCCCCAACCCCTTTTTTAAGAGTTCCAGTTAATTTAACACCGTAAATTTTAGGCATAGCTAAATGGAATGCGCCTCCCCCCATTGCAACTGCAACATCAAGACCACCAGCTCCAATGGCAATCATTCCAATTCCACCACCAGTAGGCGTATGAGAATCAGAACCTAACAATGTTTTTCCAGGCACACCAAAGCGTTCTAAATGTACTTGATGACAAATACCATTTCCAGCTCTAGAAAACCAAAGCCCATATTTACCAGCCACACTTTGTAGGTATCGGTGGTCATCCATATTTCGAAAATCAGTTTGTAATGTGTTATGGTCAACATATGAAACAGAAAGTTCTGTTTTAACCCGAGGAATTCCAATGGTTTCAAACTGAAGATAGGTCATTGTTCCTGTAGCATCTTGAGTTAAAGTTTGGTCAATACGAATTGCTATATCAGCACCCCGTTCAATTGGAGTTCCAGGAATAAATTTTGTTTCTGGACAAGCTTCACGTACAAGGTGGGCTTGTAGAATTTTTTCTGCTAATGTTAATGCCATGATTTTCTCCTATGTTTAATCCTGCAAATGATTTTTAAATTTCTTACTACTACCCAAACATTTATGAGTAGTAGCAAACAACATAATATCAATTTTGCGTAATAAATACAATTACTGAAATTTTTTATTTACAGCATCTGATTTACTGCACTTACAACGGCTTTGATACCAGCTCGTCCAATGTTAGAACTTTTTCCACAACCCCAGTATTTTTTTTCATCTAGAGTTGTAATTTCGATATAAGCCATAGCGTCTGTATCAGAACCAGAACCTATGCTGTGTTCGTGGAATGCACTAATTGAAAACTTAGGAACTGGAGTTTCACTAAGAGCCGCAACAAAGGCGTCAAGAGGACCATTTCCTT
>JAGAOP010000052.1 GCA_017623685.1 Spirochaetaceae bacterium | reverse complement strand
AGAGTTGGCTTTTGAACCTTTTCTATAATCTTTGCCATGGTAAATGTTTTACCGGATCCAGTAACACCCTTTAATGTTTGATACCTATCCCCTCGCAAAAAACCTTCTGATAATTTTTCTATAGCTTGACCTTGGTCTCCAGAAGGTTCATAAGGCGAAACAACTTTGAATGGACGCATAATGATATAAGTATAACGTGAAAATACATTTCCCGCCACCCCACCAATAGCATTTTATAGCAGAACATAAAATATTATACGCAACAATGCCACCCGTGTTGCATTTGCAACTGTAAGTTTTACCGCTACAACGCCGGCGGCATTGCATAGGGCAATGGCGAGGTTACGGAGAAAAAACGTAACTTTGCGTAAAATACAAAGCTATAATTTTTCCGCTGCCTTACGGCGGCATTGGTTAAATGGTTAAATAGTTTAATTGTTAAAAGCCCGAATGGCACGCACTGAAATTGGAAGGTCCTTGCCGCCGTCGTACTGAGTACCGTTGCTGATTATCTGTACCCACGCACTACCATAATTGAGCTCGGAGGACGACCAGTATGGTGGCTCACCTAAAAGAGTAGCAGTTCCTCCCTCACTTGTTATTTTTTCTATGGCTTCATTTATTGCTTCTTCTGCTACATATACTTGATTAAGTTCATCTTTTGCTGGTAAATACCACTGGCTGTTATTAGATTCGTCTGTATATTCATCGCACCATTTAAAAGCAGGATATTTATCTTCCCACCCTTCTATAGCTTTTATAACCTCAAGGTTTGCTTTCCCATCAGTTAAAGAAGTAGCATTCGTTAGATCAAATCTTGTACTCCATTCTAGAGAGTTTCCTTGGTCAAGGCTTACGATTTTTGTTGCATAGCCGTCAACAACTTCAAATACAATTCCCACAGGTTTTTTGGTGCTGTCATAATTTTCAGAAACTGTTCCATCACTATAGGCTATATCTCCAATGTTTACTACAACTGGTGTTTTTTTATCGATACTATTTCCCTTGTCTTTATCTCCATTATCCACGGCTGTGCTTTTACAAGCCACTACACAAAATAATAAACTTGTAGCTAGTAATATTGCTTCAATCCTTTTCCCTTTTTTCATCTTCTTCCTCCTAATAAAAAACAATGTTCCCAATTCATGCCTCACAGGTTTAACTCAAAGCTATCTTCTGTCATGGTGGAAACAAGGCGAAACAACTTTGAATGGACGCATAATGATATAAGTATAACGTGAAAATACATTTCCCGCCACCCCACCGCCGGCATTGCATAGGGCAATGACGATTCCTTCTACCACAGCGATGGTACTGTGTAATAATCAATAGAAATTTTCTGAAAATAATAAAAGAATTTATAGAAACTATTTATATTTTTTTTAATTATTGCATAAAATATGATGACTAGAAAAAAAAATAGTTATATAATGTAAAAGTTATTTTTTCTGGAGGTTTATTTAAATGAAAAAAGCACTTAGTGTTATTGCGCTTCTTCTTCTATTCAGCTTTGTTATGGCTCAAGATGTAGAAGCAGTTCGCAAAGTTTGGAACGATGGTAACATCGATTATATTCCACTAGGAACAGAATTCAGTCTAGAAGCTGAAGGTTTAGACCCTACTGTTGGTTCAATTATTTATTCACAAAACAATAGCGACCCTGTTGAATACACAACTCCTGTTGCTTTAACAGAAGAAGGGCAACTATTGGTTTCTTGGGTAACAAAAGATTTGTGGGGAAATATTAGCAATGCAAAATCTTACACTGGAATTGTAGATGGTACAGCTCCTGAAGTAAAATTCCTTGTTAATGGACCTTCTTTTATTGACAACGACGGAGTTTTCTATATAACAAAAGACACAGGTATTCAATTTTTTGCAGAAGATAAATTGTCTGGAACAGAACATTTGTACGCTTCTGTAAACGATGGTGAAACCATTGATGTTATCGATGGAACACTTATCAACTTAGCTGATATGGAAGATGGTGATTCTGTTGCAAATTGTATCGCTGTTGACTACGTTGGAAATGTTTCTGAACAATTCTCAACTTATTTCTACTTGGACAATTCTGCTCCTGTAGTAAACATTGACATCAATGTTTCACCAAAAGAAGTAGATGGTGTACAGTATATTAGTCCAGATACAAATTTTGTTATTTCTGCCACAGATGAACTTTCTGGAGTAGAAGGAATTTATGTTTCTATCGATGGCAACGAATTCGCAAAATACGATGCAACTCAGCCTCTTATGATTACAGAAGCAGGAGATCATACTCTACAAGTTTATGCAAAAGACAACCTTGGTAACACAAGTTCAATTTCAGAAATGGCTTTTGCAACAGACTTAATATTGCCACCTGCAAACTTGTTCTTAAATGTTAAGAACACTCAAGCTGTTACAACAGAAGCTGGAGCACAGGATGCTAATACAACCGATAATGGTACAGGTATCACAGCTACTAGCGAAACTGCTGATATTGCAAAATAATTAGTCAAACTAATTAGTAGAAAAGGGTCTGTCCATAAGTTTTACTTTCGACAGCCCCTTTTTTATGATAAGTTAAGAGTTATTTATAAAAGTTTTTATTATCAAATTTTGTGCATAGGTTAGTTGGGAACTAAAACTTAACTACACAAAAAACTTAAAGGAAAAAAAAACTAGCCTCAAGTTTATCGTATTTGTTATCCTATAAACAAAGAAGCAACACTATCAATAAACCGTTTTAGAAAATTCGTTTTTGAAACTTCATGAATAGCGGCTAAAGGAATTCTAGCTAGCTCCACATCACCTAACTGATAAACTACATGACCAATTTCTTGCCCTGCTGAAATAGGACCTTTTACAAACTTAGGCAACTGGATAGAATATGTTACAGCATTGGCTGCATCTAAAGCCGTGGAATTTTCTAAAATAGCAGGCACAGTCAAAGATTCTTTCCATACTGGCAAAACTGTAACCACATTCTTTTTTGCACCTAAAACAGGAACAGCCATGGCAGGTATTTCATCCTTTTGTCTGGTGGCAAAGGTAGAAAAAGCCCATTCCATAAGTTTAGTTCCATCTTCGGTACGATATTTATTTCCCTCTACAGAGCCTCTTCCGGGACCACCCATGGTAACAGAAATAAATCTTGTACCATCTCTTAAAGCAGTTAATGAAAGATTATAGCCTGATTCAAAAATAAAGCCAGTTTTTAAGCCATCACAACCGGGAAGTACACCTAGGAGTTTATTTGTATTAGCTTGAAAAATTGGATGTTCTCTTCCATTTTCTAAGTGCCAAGAAGCTAAATTATGGGTTTGTGGATAAGAAATTGATCGCTGAGAATGAAATTTTTCTAAAGCTTCAGGGTAACGCTGAATATAAATTTTACAAAAAGCAGCGAATTCCCTAGCAGTAGTTAAATTCAATTCACTATAACCAGAAGGTTCAACAAAACGGGTGTTTTTTAAACCTAACTTTTCCATTTCACTATTCATCCGTTGAACAAAAGCGTCCATATTCCCACTTACATAGCAGCCGATTGCAACAGCTGCATCGTTTCCAGAAGCAACAGCCAAACCTAAAAGTAATTCTTCTAGGGTTACAATTTGGCTTTCACCTAAAAACATTAAAGATGAATTTGGAGGAGCATTCACAGCCCAACTTTCTGGAGGCAAAGGAACTACATCATCCATGGAAATACGCCCTGTAGCAATTTCTTGGAAAACTACATACATAACCACTAACTTTGTCATAGAAGCCGGTGGAATTACCTCATCCGCATTTTTTTCGTACAAGACACATCCGTTAGAAGCATCTATTAATATGGCAGAACTACAATTTAGTTCTAATTCACTGGGAATCGTATTGTAGGGTAAAGGTTTTACAATATCAACAGGATATTGCTCTTCAAATATAATTGCAGCTTGGGTCAAAGCCTCTTGTGAAAGCTCTGGTGCTTTGGGATTCAGTGTAATATTAATGTATAGAGTAAAAGATAAGGTAGCCAAAATCACAAAGGCTACGATAGAGAAAATAATTTTGGATTTCTTAGTTAATTTAAAATTCATGACCACATATTACACAAAATAAATATAAATGTCCATTATGTCCAAATATGTGGTCAAATAATAGTTATTTCTTTTCTTGAACTTTCTCTTTTTCCTTGTTAATCTTTTGGTCCAAAATGTCCATCATTTTGTTTAATGATGCGGCAAAATCATAACCTTCAGAATTAACATGGGCAGAAGCACCCCAACGGAAATTTACAGTACAGTCAAAAATGAATTTTTTATCCTCTTTGACTTTTAACATCAAATCTACTTCAAGGTCATCTGCATACTTTATTCGCTCCAGCTTTTTGTTAATTAAATCAAGCTGATCCTGTTCAAATTCAAATCCTACGGCATTAATTGATGTTGTCATAAAACCTCCTGCATCATACTTTAATATAAGCGTCTAAATAAAGTATACACCCTAAAAAGCAAAATGCAAGTTTTTTTCATCTAGTATTTAAGGAAAATAAATAAAAATGAATTAAAGCAGATTTTGAACAATATCTTTGGCTATTTTCATATCCATTCCGGAGATTTCCTTAAGACGAGGCATAATATTTTTTAAATTACGCTCTGATTCATCAAGGCTAGCCAAAATTGATTCAATTTCTGATTTGATTTTTTCTGGAGAAAGACTTTCTGGAACAAACTCTTTTAATATTGCCAATTCAGTTTCTAGCTGAGTTGTATCTGCATTCCCTTTTTTGTATTCTTGAATTGTTGCAAAAGTCTGATCGTACATTTTTTTTGCAGCCTTTTGGATATCTTCTGGTGTTTCATCCCTATCCAATTCTCTAATTGCCTTTTGAACACTATCGATAATCATGCCTAAAACTCCGGCACGCAAAGGATCTGTTTTCCTAATTGTCATTCTTTCTTTGAACAATTCTTTAGTTGTAGCCATATTTGAATCCTTCCTTATAAATTAATTTTTTGTTTTTTAATTTACATTTATGATATAAAAAAAATAACTCTGATTCAAGTAAATAATTTTTAAAAAAGAGAGATTAAACATGGAAATAAAAATAATATTCCTGTAAAATTAATTTATAAGGAATAAAAATTATGAATGAACTAATTAATTTGATTTTATCTCGCCGTTCTTGCAGAGGTTTTTCTGGAAAAACTGTTTCCGAAGAAAATGTAAAAACAATTCTAGATTGTGCTTTAGCAGCCCCAAGTGGGATGGGAAAACAAACTTGGCATTTTACTGCCATAATGAACCGAGAAAAAATTCAAAAACTTGCATCTCTTGTGGCAAATGCCTTAGGTAGGGACACAGACTATAATATGTACAACCCAGATGTACTTATCATCACTTCCAATCTAAAAGATAGCAAATTCAGAGAAGTTGACAATGCTTGTGCCATGGAAAATATTTATTTAGCTTGCCAAGCTTTGGATTTAGGTTGCGTTTGGATTAATCAGTTATTGGATTGCTACGATAACCCAGAAGTAAGAGCTTTACTAAATGAATTTGGCGTTCCTGAAAATCACGGTGTTTTTGGTTGTGCAGCAATCGGTTATAAAGAAGAATCAGTGCCTAGAGAAAAAGAAATAAAAGGAACCTGCCATATTCTGCACTAAAAACAGAAGGCTACTGTATAGAGATATATTCCCAAACTCTCGGGTCTTCTTGTCCAAGGCACCAAAATCCGATAGCAGATACATCATTTGCTAAATAACGATTTATACGAATTAACAAAGAATGAACGTCATCATAAAAGCCTGTAACAGTAACTTCTGCCTGGTAACTAAACGTTGGGATTCCATTTTTTCGGGTAAGGTTATTCACCTTGTTTTCTCTTAAAACTTTTTGCATACTTGAAAAATAATATGCAATATTAAAGGATTCACTACCCCAAGTTCTTCCGTAAAAAGGTAGTCCCATTACAATTTTTTCTTTACCTACAGTTTCCATTCCGTAGGTTGCAATACTATCGCACCAATCCAAAGAAGCTACAGGACCAGGTTTACTTGTGGACCAATGCTCATCGTAGGCCATAACAAAGATTCTATCCACATAAGGTGCGATATTTTTATAATCATAAACATCATTTTCAATTTGTTTATTTCTAGCTGGCAATGCAACTGTAAACATTTTATCTGGTAGCCTTTGTCTTAATTCTTTTATAAAAGATAAAAAGGCTTCTGCATCTCTTTTTGGAACATATTCAAAATCAAGTTGCAGCCCATCATAGCCCTCTGATGCTTTTACTAAAGAATCGATAATCTGATTTCTAATATTCCCCTTTGGATCTAAAGAAAAGTGAGTTAAAGCAGTACTATTACAAACTGCAACTAAATGTACCCTTCCAGAAAAATCCTTTAATTTAGAAACTTTTGGAACTCCCACTAATTCCCCGTAGGTATTAATTTCTGCCGCAAAATAACCAATGTCAGTAATGGGCATTTTTGGATCAAGAAAATGTTCTTTTCCATCAACAAGGTATGCCCATACTTCTGAACAAACTACAGGTTGCAGTTTGTTACCTTTATCATCTTCAAATACGTCTGGTTCTATTAAAGAAAATTCTTCTGAATTATTTTGATTTGATTCATCATTTTTTTCTGTGGAAGTGCAAGATATAAAAAACAAAGGTAGCAAAATAATTACAAAAATAAAAAAAAATTTACTGCTCATTTTCTGTTCCTTTATTCAGTTTCTAAAGAAATAATTTTATACATAGGATTTTCTCCTGGACATAATTCTAGAATATGTTTTTCGCAGGAAAGAACTTCTGTTGGGTCATGAGTAACATGAAGCAAAGTCGTTGCTCCAGTTTTTGCAATAGCCTCTAACAAATTTAATATTCGGGTACGGTAATTTTCATCTAATCCGTGACAAGGCTCATCTAAAATTAATAACAAAGGGTATTTCACTAAAGCTCTTAAAATTAGCAACGCACGTTGCTCTCCATAAGAAAGAGAGGCAAAACTTTCATGGGCCCGTCCTGCAAATCCACCAAATTCAAGCCATTTTGTCACCGCCACCTGTTCAACCTGGGAACGCTGTTGGTACAACCCAATGGAATCATGAAAGCCTGAAAGCATAACAGCTTCTAAGTCAGTTCCACCTAACATACGATATTCCAAATGCAACCGATAAGACACGATACCCATTTTTTCTTTTAATTCCCAGACTGTTTCTCCGGTACCACGCCGCCGACCAAAAATGGAAACATTATTGCAATAAACTTGCATATTATCTCCAGTAATAAGTTCTAAAAAAGTAGTTTTTCCAGAACCATTAGGTCCACGAATAAGCCAATGCTCTCCTGAATAAAGATGCCAAGTTAAATTATCTAAAACAACCTTATCCCCCCAAGCAACTCGTACATTTTCCATATCAACTAAAGAATTCTTTGTTAAAGTGGAATTGCCTTCTAAATTTTTTGGAACCTCTGTTATAAGGCGGCGTTCATTATGGAACTGATCTATGGTTTTTGCCACAGTTTCTTTTTCTTCTTTAACTAAACTTTGACTTTTAAAATCTCGCTGTGTTAAATAGGCGGAATAATCCTTTTTACTTCCACAAAAGGTCATTTTTCCTTGGTTAAACTCCAGTACCCGATTAATTCCTTCTGGAAGTTCAGTAAATCGTTCCATACATAGTATTATCGTGGGAGCTTCAAGATTAGAGGCAGCCTTTGAAGCCATGGCGGAAAAAAAGTCTCTAAGGATTTTACGTGATTCAGCATCTAACCCCGCAAAGGGATCAGATAAAATTAATAGGCGGCTTTTTGAAAGTAAGGCTCGACATAAAAGGACGCGGCGTATTTCGCCAGTTGAAAGATATTTTAAACCACGATTTAAAACTGATTCTATGCCACATAATTTTACTTCTGGTAAAAGTTTTAAATCCACAGAGGGATCTTGTAAAACTTCAGAAATGAAACAAGCCGCCGTTCTACCAATGTCTACTCCACCTTCAACATAATCGCTTTCATCGTTATCTCTTTCCTGTTGGATTAAGGCTGCAGCAACTTCTAAAGAAACAACAAAACGACTTTTGCCAAAAACATCACTGTATAACGCACCATTCCCAACAGGCTCAAATTTGTCTACATGAAAGGTGGCATTACTAGAACCTAAAGCTTGAATGAAATGTGCTTTTCCACCAGCATTAGGCCCTGTTACAAGCCAAAACTCGCCTGCTTTTAGTTCCCAAGAAAAAGGTTCTACAAAAGATTTTTCACCGTTACAAATTTTACAATTATGAATTGTTATTAAAGGAACTTTAAGTGCCATAAAAAAAGTATATCATGGAAAGCATATCAAGCCAATAGATTATTTTTAAAAATCTTCGCTTAAGGTAATACTTAAATTCTGATATTTACCATCTCGATACACAGTTACTTCAATTATATCACCTGGACGCTTACTTTCTAGAATTGAATAATAATCTGCCAAGGATGAAACTTTTATTCCGTCAATTGCGGTTATAACATCCCCACCTAAATAGATTATCCTAGAATTTCTAGAACTGCCATAACGGACGGCTTCTGTTCCACCTTTCAAGCCACCTTTTTCTGCGTTACTCTTTTTTTCAACCTGAGAAACCAAAAGCCCAGAAGAAATTGGCAATCTAGCATAATTAGAAATTGAAGATGTTAATTGAACATATTCAGCATCTATAACGCCCCTACGAACTTTTCCGTATTGAATTAAATCTGAAACAACTCTGCGAGCTGTATTTACAGGAACAGCAAATCCAATTCCAGCAGAACTACCGCTTGTGGAATAAATCATTGTGTTAATTCCAACCATACGTCCCTTGGTGTCTAACAAAGGTCCACCAGAATTACCAGGATTTATAGCCGTATCAGTTTGAATCATATTGCGAATGATTGTACCTGTGGAACTTTGAATTGGTCGTCCTAAACCTGAAACAATACCAGTGGTCATAGTTCTTTCAAAACCGAAGGGATTTCCAATAGCAATTAATTTTTGTCCTACTTTTAGATTGTCAGAATCTCCAAAAGAAATGGTTTTTAATTCTACATCCTTCGGTGGATCAAATTTTAAAACTGCAATGTCGCTGGCAGAATCTGTTCCCACAACGCGACCTTCGTATTGAGTCCCATCTGACAATGAAATATAAATTTTATATGCGTCAGAAATTACATGAACATTAGTTACAACATAACCTCGCTTGTCAATAATTGAACCAGACCCAGATCCACCTTCTTGAGGAACTGGTTCAAGAAACCAGTTTACTGCCATAATTTGAGTATTTATGTTTACAACTGCTTCGTTACATTTTTCGTATACAGAAATATTTTGTAATTCATCCTGAGTATAAGAAGCAATCATATCACTAGTATAAACTGGATCTGCCACAACGGAGGTTTGCAACAAAAATGAATCACTATTATCAGGAACAGAGAGTTGCTCAAAAGTATTAACATTTTTATCGGATTCAATATTTTGAGCAACAAGAGAAGGTTTTTCATTTCCTTTGCTACTGGACACAAAAATAAAAAGAATTGCTCCTATTGCAAAACAAGATAACACGGAAATTATAATTGAACGAACCAATTGAAACCTTGAATACAATTTCATATATTTAAGATACATCAAAAAAATGCAAAAAGTCAATCATTGGTATTTTCTTTCAATAAAAACTAGTTATTTAGAAAATCCACCCTTTGCAAGAAAAAATAAATTTGATATATTCAGAAAATATGAATGAAGTTGAAAAAAAACTAAGTAACGCAGATTTGATTAAAAAAGAATATGTATGCTCTTTTTTTCAGCCAATAGTGTGTTTAGGTACTGGAAAAATTTTTGCCTACGAAGCATTGATACGAGGAAAGCATCCGGAAACAGATACTATTATTTCACCTGCAGACCTTTTTGCTGCAGCAGATGCACAAAACAAATCCGTAGAATTCGATAAAATTTGCCAACAATCTGCTCTTGAATACTTTCAAGAATTTAGTAGATCAACAGACGCTCTTTTGTTTATGAATATAAACACATCACTTTTAAGTTCCGACAATGACCATTTTGGCAACTTAAATGCCTTGACGCAAAAAATGGGCTTTGCCCCTTCGGTAATTGGAATTGAATTAATTGAATCTAGGGCAAAGGATAGTGAATATTTAGTATCTTTTGTAAATCGACATCGCGAAACAGGATTTTTAATTGTAGTAGATGATTTTGGATGTGAACATTCAAATATGGAACGATTAATTCAAATTCATCCTGATATTATAAAAATAGACAGAAGCATAATCTGTGGCATTGAATCTGATCTTTACCGTCAATCCATTCTTAAATCCATTCATGGACTTTCCCAAATGACAGGGTCCCTTTGCCTTGCAGAAGGAGTTGAAACAGTAGAAGAAATTTTAACTTGCTACAGATTAGGTGTAGATTTATTCCAGGGCTTTGGAATTGCAAAACCAGCCTTTGACCTTGCTCAAGTGGAAAAAGAAACAATTTCTCGAGTAAAGGAACTTAGGAAAATTATTAAAGAAGATACTTTAAAAAAACTAAAAGAAAAAAGGCGGCTAACTGGCGACATAAATTCTTTGGCGAATTGGCTATTAAAGCAAATATCTATGGAAAAATTAGAACGGTTACATCCTGTTTTTGAAGAATTTATCGTTATGAATCCAGAAATTGAATGTATATACCTTCTTGATAGTACAGGAAAACAAATCTCAAATACTATTATTTCACCTTTTTTGGAAAAGAGAGAAGGATCTTACATTTTTGTTCCAGGAATAATCGGGACAGATCAGTCTTTTAAGTCATACTTCACTTGTTTTGAAGCATTTCCCATAGATCGATATCTTTCTGACCCATATTTGTCATCAGCTTCTGGAAATCTTTGCAGAACTCTAGCTGTAAAAAAATACAACGAAAAAAAAGATGAGTATATTATTTTATGTATGGACTTTATCGAAGAAACTATAAAATCCCCAATCCCGTAATCAAATTAAAGGAATAAAATGAAATCTACATCAAAAAGAACATCTCTAAAAGGAAGTATTAGTGTTCCTGGTTCTAAAAGTCATACAATTAGAGCTTGTTTATTAGCAGCCCTTGCAGAAGGAACATCCTATATTCGAAACCCTCTCCCTAGTGCAGATTGCAACAGTGCAGCTAAATGCATTAAAGAATTAGGGGCAAATGTTCACATGGAAAAAGATAATAGCCTATGGACAATAGAAGGAGCAGGGAAAAACATTCACCTACCTGAAAATATTATTGACGTAGGCAATTCTGGTTCTGTGCTCTATTTTTTAACCCCCATAGCATCAACCTTTGCTGGTTGGAGCGTTTTTACTGGTGATGAATCCATAAGAACTCGACCCGTAAAACACTTAGCTCAAGCCTTAGAACAACTGGGAGCAAAAACACATATTACTAGACCAGAAAAAGACGCCCCTCCTCTTTTGGTCCAAGGCCCGATTCTACCAGGAAAAGTTGTTACCGATGGTCGCCTTTCCCAATATATTAGCGGAATAATGATGGCTGCCACCAGATTAAATGGAACAACCACAATAGAACTAACTGATCCAAAAGAAGTACCTTATTTAGACATGACTAGAATCTGGCTAGAATCCCTTGGAGTTCAAGTTACAATGTCTAAGGATTACAAAAATATATCTGTAAAAGGGCCAGTAACCTTTAATGCCATAGACAGAACCATTCCTTCGGATTGGGAAGCAGTGGCATTTCCCCTTGTGGCAGCTTTAATTACCGACAGTGAAATTGTTATTGAAAGAATTGACGGTAGCGGCAGCCAAGGAGATGAAGCTATAGTTGATATTCTAAAATCTGTAGGTGGGGACATTGAATGGAACAAAGAAACTCAACAGTTGTTTGTTCGAGGTGGAACAAAATCTCGCTTAGGTTTTGGTGCTTCAGGCAGACTTTCTACAGAAAACTTACCAAATAAAACCTTGAGAATTAATTGTTCCGGCTTTCCTGATGCAGTTCCCGCATTATGCGTAACTGCCTGTTTTATAGAAGGCACAACTGTAATTGAAGACATAGGAGTTTGCCGCCGAAAAGAAACCGATCGTATTACCGTAATGAAGTCGGAACTGGATAAACTGGGAGCTACAGTAGAAGAAGGCGAAGATTATATAATAATTCACGGACACAGCCCAATTACTTCAGAAGGACAGCCTAACAAAGAATTTCAAATTCACGGTGGAACTGTAAATAGCTACGAAGATCACCGAGTAGCCATGTCTTTTGCTGTAATGGGACTTGCTTTGGAATCTGAAATTGTAGTAACCCAAGCTGAATGCTGTAGCGTATCTTTTCCAGATTTTTTTGAAAGAATGAATGGAATAGGAGCTTGCATTAAGCTACAAGAAGAAACTTAAAATAATAATTTTTTATTTTCTCTTCACAATTATTCATTTTGGACGTATAATAAATTCATTATTTTTATTATTTTTTATTAGAGGGATTTTATGGTAATCTTGACATTGAACTGCGGAAGTTCCTCCGCTAAGTATCAGGTATACGATTGGGAAAACAAAGATGTTTTAGCTTCTGGGGTAGTTGAACGAGTAACACAAGAAGGAGCTGCCATTAGTCATAAAGCAAAAGGCAAAGATGAGTTTGTAAAAGAAAAACCTTGCCCTACTCACAAAGAAGCTATTGAACTTATTATAGAAACAATTACAAACAAAGATGTTGGCGTTATTACAGATATGTCTGTTATAAAAGCAGTAGGCCATCGAGTACTACATGGTGGGGATAAATTCACAAAATCTGTAATTGTAAATCCAGAAGTATTGGAACAGTTCCGTTCTGTTCAAGATTTAGGTCCCTTACATAATCCCGCCAACATCATGGGAATCGAAGCAGCACAAAAGGTTTTACCAGATGTTCCACATTGTGCCATTATGGATACAGCTTGGCACCAAACAATGCCAGACACCTCATTTATGTATGCAATCCCATATGAATGGTACGAAAAATATTCTGCTCGCCGATATGGATTTCATGGAACATCTTTTTTGTACACAGCAAAACGAGCAAGTGTTTTATTGCACAAAAAACCAGAAGATACTAACGTAATCATCGCCCACATTGGAAATGGGGCATCTATGTGTGCTGTAAAAAATGGCAAATGCTTTGACACCACTATGGGAATAACACCCTTAGAAGGTTTGGTGATGGGTACACGTTCTGGAGACTGTGATCCAGCTTTGCCTTTTTACATTATGCGAAAAACAGGAATGACAGCAGCTGAAATGGATACTGCTTTGAATAAAAAATCAGGTCTTTTAGGCATTACAGGTAAATACGTTGACCGAAGAGATGTTCAATCAGCATTAGAAGCTGGCGACAAACGAGCCTTATTAGCTCAAGACATGGAATGTTACAGACTAAAAAAATACTTTGGAGCATATATGGCTGCAGTTGGACCTGTAGACGCAATCGTGTTTACCGCAGGTGTTGGGGAATTTGCTCCTGAAGTTCGAAAAAAAGCTTGTGCTGGGCTTGAACACCTTGGAATTAAACTTGACCCCGAAAAAAATAAGCTAGCTCGTACTCGCAATGCTGAAACTCTTATCAGTGCAGATGATTCTAAGGTAAAGATTTTTGTAATACCTACAGACGAAGAACTAGTAATGACAGAAGATGCTTATGCATTAATGATGGGAACTTACGATGTTCATACAAACTTTACATATTCTTTCCAAAGTTCCGACTACGTAAACAAAGCACGGGCAGAAGGCTTAAAAAAGGACTTGGCTAAAAACCCAGACCTAGAAAAAATAATTGCAAAATAGTTTTCGCTATAAATATTTTGTGACTTTTTCTTTACAAAAGACCAAAAAACTGAAGTATAAAAGTTTTTTGGTCTTTTTTTATCAGTGTAGCATTATTTGACACAGGTAGTGATTTATACTGAATCCATAACACAAACTCAAACCAACAGAGGAGTTTTTTTATGGAACATCAGATTATCATTTGTGCTGAAAATGAGACAACTAAAACACAAAAATTCTTTGCCTTTACAAAGAGCAAAACCGGCCAGCTTGATTATGCAGGT
>JAGAOP010000051.1 GCA_017623685.1 Spirochaetaceae bacterium | reverse complement strand
TGTTTTTTTTCTTCTTTTCTGTTATACTTTTCATAAGGTTTCTTTCCTCCGTTATTCTTTTTGGTGTGGTAACAAAATTATAACAGTTCAAAGAAACCTTTTCTTTTTTTATTTTGGCGACATTATATTTTACTGCTTACAGTATACATCTTTTTTTATTTTTTTTGTAAAAAATTTGCAAATGCTAAAACTCCGTACTAACCTTTGAAGTAGGAGGACAAAATGATAAATAATACAAATATTTTAAGCATTGAAGAAACTGAGCCAGAAAAAATGGGCTGGATGAAAGGATTCCCCCCTGAAAAAGAAAAACTCATATATGCCTCTGATGGTTCCTTTTTTCAATTCCCAGCCTTAAGATATAGCATTAACCATATGCGTGAATTTTATCCTACACGAAATGTTCCAGCAGCAAAGGAAAAATATTATCAATTTGAAGTTGCCCTTGATAAAAAAATAGATGAAATAATGTTCATTCCTTGGGATGAAGATAGAGCAATTTCTTGGAAAGAATCCTTAAAAAGAAACTATACCGACGGAATAATTATCTTGCATAAAGGAAAAATTGTTTACGAAAAATATTTTGCAGGACTAACTCCAGATGGAAATCACGGAGCTATGTCTGTTAGCAAATCCTTTACAGGCACAATAGCATCAATTCTTATTGCAGAAGGAATTCTTGACCCTAAAGAACTAGTAGGAGAATATATCCCAGAACTTAAAAAATCAGGCTTTGGGGATGCAACAGTGGAACAAGTGTTAGAAATGACCACTGCAATTCAATATAGTGAAGATTATAATGATCAAAATGCAGATATTTGGGCTTTTTCTGAAGCAGGTAATGTTTTTCATCCCACAGGATATAAAGGAGCAAATAATTATTATGAATATTTGCAAACTGTAAAAAAACAGCCCAATGGATGCCACGGCGAAGTTTTTGGCTACAAAACCGTGAATACAGAAGTAATGGGTTGGATCATTTCAAGGGTTACAGGGAAAAGTATAACTGAGTTAATATCAGAAAAAATCTGGAAACCTATGGGTGCAAGATACGATGGTTATTACCAATTAGACTCAGCAGGCATTGCATTTGCTGGAGGAGGATTTAACTTAAACCTAAGAGATATGGCTATTTTTGGACAACTTATGTTAAACCAAGGAAAACTCAAGGATAAGCAAATCATTCCAAAGGCTGCAATAGATTTAATAACATGCGGAGGAAACACAAATGCCTTTGCAAAAGGAAATTTCCCTAAATTAAAAGGTTGGAGCTACAAAAATATGTGGTGGATTACACATAATAAACATGGCTCATATATGGCAAGAGGAGTCCACGGACAAGCACTATATATAGACCCAGTAGCCCAAATGGTAATTGCTCGATTTGCATCAAATTATTTGTCCTCAAACAAATATATAGACCCTCTTTCAATTCCTGCTTACGAAGCGGTGGCAGAATATTTTTCAAAGTGATGCCTTAACCATCTTTTTTTGAATTATTTTGACACTAAGGAATGACAATGAATAAAACCTAAAACCATACCTCCATGGAAGGTTTTGTCCGGTACAGCAAATGTATACAAAAAAAAGCAGATGTTTTCCCTCCACATCTGTATTTGTAACTGGCTGTACCGGTTTTTTTTCTTTAAGAAAGACTTTTCCTTGGGAAACTTGTGTAGACAAAAAAATGAAAAAATGGTAGCCTAGATTTAGCGATAATTAACGAGGTTTAAAACGTATGCCTTATTCAGAGCCATCAAATCTTGCCATCGTAGCCTGTCCTGGCGGAGAGTCTTTTGCTAACGAAGTCATTGCACATCTACGACACATTTACAAACACAGATTCAACCTAAAAAGCGATGCAATCACAAAGCGTTATGACTTGACAAAAGAAGGTTTCATAAAAAGTACGAACCTATTAAATGATTTACAAACATCTGACCTTTGTATAAAAAGGCCTACTGATAAATATAGACTTCCAGATTTTAAAGTTGATGCCCTATTCACCTATTTTATGAATGGTGAATTTAAAACTGAAATTAACGAATGTATTCGTGGAAAAGACGTTTACATTTTCCAAGACGTAGAAAATCACCAACCAATAGTCTTGAATGGTGGAAAAAACAAGCAAATTCTATCTGTAAACGATCATATCATGTCTATGCTTGTTACAATAGACGCTGTTAGACAAGCTGGTGCAAAAGATATAACCCTAGTTTTACCTGTATATCCCTATAGCCGACAGCACAAAAAAAAGGGTCGGGAAGGTCTTACAGCTAGCCTCTTAGGTCATATTTATGAAAACATGAATGTTACAAGAATAATTACCTTGGACATTCATTCTAGAGAAATTGTAAATGCCTTTGGTAAAACACATTTAGAAAACCTTCATGCTAGCTATCAAATTATTCGTGAATTAGCAAAACTAATCGACCTTTCTAACAAATCAGAAGATTTAGTTGTTGTTTCTCCTGATACAGGTGCCATTGACAGAAACAAATTTTACGCTACAGGATTAAAAACTCCTTTAGCAATGATTTATAAAGAACGTGACTATTCCATGGTTACTCAAAATGCAAAAAATACTAACATTAAATCTGTAAAACTTCTTGGAGATGTACACGGAAAAGTTGCATTTTTGGCAGATGATATGTTAGGTACCGGTGGAACTTTGTTAAAAGCCATGGAATTTTTGAAAGAACAAGGGGCAACAAAGGTTATTGCTGCTATTAGTTTGCCTTTCTTTACAGGAAACGCAATTGAATTGTTTAACGAAGCTTACAAAAAAGGTATGTTCTATAGAATAATCGGAACAAATGCTGTATACCACGAAGAACTTTTAAAATACGAATGGTATATTAATACTAGCGTTAGTGGACTTTTTGCCAACGTAATTACAAGGCTTCACAACAATCAATCTTTAAGCGATCTACTTGATAATCGTACTATAATAGAAAAGTTGGTTAAGCAAAGCTAATGAATGGCACAATATTGTGCGTAGATATAGGAACTTCTTCACTAAAATCTGCATTAATTACTTCAGAAGGTAATGTTGTAGCCTATAACAGAGAAAGATTTCAGGAAACTGAAAATTTTCAGGGTGAAATATGGTTCCAAGCCTTTGCTGCTAGTGCTACCAAATTATTAAATTGTAACATATCAAAAAAACACATCCTTGGCATTTGTATTTCTGGAAATGGGCCAACAATTTCTGCATCTTCTGGAGAAACTTTACTTTGGAACCAACAAGTTCCCCAAATTTCTCCTGAATTATTTTCAGAAAACCCGAATATTTCAAAATCACTTTTTTTGCCTAGACTTGTAGCATTTAAAAATATGTACCCAAAAATATGGGAAAATGCAACCTATGTCTTTTCGGCAGCAGAGTATTTAATTTGGCGATTAACAAACAAGGCTGTAACAATTCTTCCAGAAGAAAGATTTAGATCTACATACTGGGAAGATGAAAGCCTAAAAAAACTAAATCTTCAAAGTGAAAAATTGCCACCATTTGTTTTTTCCGGAACGCAAGTTGGATTATTGAAAAAAGAAATTGTTCAAAAAATAAACCTAACCCATGAAATACCAGTTTTTGCAGGTGCTCCTGATTTCATCGTTGCAATGATTGGAACAAATACATTACAGCCTGGTAACATTTGCGACAGGGCTGGAACAAGCGAAGGAATAAATCTTTGCATAGATATTATGCCTAAAATAAATAAAAATAATTCTTTAACCAAAAATATGAGATTTTTGCCCTCTGTGATTCCTGGATTATACAATGCAAGTTTGTTAATTGCAGACAGTGGCAAAAGATTCAGCATGTTCAGAAAAAAATATGCAAACAATATTGATTACGAAACCTTTGTTTCAAGCCTAATAAATTTTCCTGAACGCAACCCAGAAGGAACAGAACTTCTTAATAAAATTGTACTTGAAGTAAAGGATTCAACAAATAAAATTTTGGCCTTATGCAAACAACTGGGCTACCCTACTCCTAAAGCCATAACAACCACAGGAGGACAGGGGAAAAACCATACTTGGTTACAATATAAAAGTTCAGCCATAGGAATTAATATTCAAGTTACAAATTGTCCCGATGCAGAATTAATTGGAGACGCTGTATTAGGATTTATGGGACTAGGTTTATACAATTCGATTCAGGAAGGGGCTTCTAAAATGGTGAAAATCTCTAAAACCTTTTTCCCAAAAAGGGATTAACTATGACCATATACAAAATTCCAAAGGATTTAAAAACAATTATTTTTGATATTGATTCAACTCTTTACACAAATAATGAATATGCTCGTGAACAAGTTGATATACAAATTAGACACTTTGCCAAATTAAATAATAAAACTTTTGAAGAAGCAAAAAATTTAATCACTGAATATAAAAACACTTGGAAAAAAAAACATAATGGTCAAAATATAAGTTTAGGTAACACATTACAAGCCTTTGGTGTAACCATTCAAGAAAGTATAAGGTGGAGAGAAAACTTATTAAAACCTGAATTATTTTTATCCAAAGATGAAAAACTTAGAAATGTTCTTTTAGAACTTAAAAAAAATTATAAACTTATTTGTGTAACAAATAATCCTGTTTTACCTGGAACTAAAACTTTAAAAGCTTTAGGAATCGATGATTTATTTGAAAAAGTAATTGGTCTTGATACTTGCGGAGTATCAAAACCCCATAAGAAGCCTTTCATTTTAGGAGCTACAATTACATCTACACCAATCGAAAAATGTATTTCCATAGGTGATCGCTACGATATTGATATCGCTCTACCTTTGGAATTAGGAATGGGTGGGATTTTAGTTCAAGGTGTAGAAGATGTATATCGTTTAAGCAAAATCTTAGAAGTATCCTAGCTTTTAGACATAATGTATTCATCTAAAAGCATGGCTGCTTGACCTACAAGGATTTCGCAGGGGCGTTTTTTATAATATTCATCTGTACGTTTTTCTGGAATAGGATTACCGCTTTCAGAAACTGAAAGACCCAAAAGCACTCGACAAATTATAGAATCGTTTAGTTTTTTAAATTCATTTGCTAACATTTGAATTCTTTCGTAATGTTGAGCTTTTTCTTCGTAAGCTTTTGGGTCGCTGTAGCCACAGGCAAGACCTGCGACCATAAACATTCCACTGACAGCACCGCAAACTTCTCGCATTCGCCCCATCCCACCACCAAAAGAAGAAGCTAAACGACTTGCAGTATCTATATCTAAACCTAAATCTTCAGTAAAAGCACAGAGCACAGCTTGGGAACAATTATATCCTCTTCGGAACAATTCCATTGCCCTTGCTGCTGCTTTGGACTTAGATTCTATTTCTTGTTTTTCATCTTCTTTTGACATAGAATTTTGCCTTATATCTGACATGATGCCTTATTTTACTAAAGCTTCTAAACAAATAATTGCCTCGTTTAGAGAAGATGTATCTGCAGTTTCTATTGTTCCAGAATCACAAGCTGAAGCTATGGCAGGATCAATAGGCATTCGTGCTAAAACTTGCAAACCATATTCCTTAGCAATATTATCAATATTGCTTTCTCCAAATAATTTAATCTGTTTGTCGCAATCTGGGCATTTAATGTAACTCATATTTTCCACTAAACCAAGAATTGGAATATTCATCATAGAAGACATTTTTACAGCCTTTTGTACAATCATTCCAACTAGCTCTTGAGGTGTTGCAACAACAATAATTCCATCTACTGCTATAGATTGAAACACAGTAAGCGGTACATCACCTGTTCCTGGAGGCATATCCACAAACATATAGTCCACATCACTCCAAACAACGTCGCTCCAAAATTGTTTTACTGCACCTGCAATAACTGGACCTCGCCAAACAACAGGGTCGGTTTCATTTTCAAGCAAAAAATTTATGGACATCATTTGTATCCCTTGGTTACTAACAATAGGGTACAATTCATTATCACCACCTGTAGCACGTTCAGAACCTAAGCCAAAAGCCTTAGGAATAGAAGGTCCAGTGATATCTGCATCTAAAATCGCTGTTCGGTAGCCTTTTTTGCACATACTAACTGCAAGCATAGAGGTAACTAAGGATTTGCCAACGCCACCTTTTCCGCTTACAACTCCAATAACCTTTTTTACACTGCTTTTAGGGTGTAATTTTTCGTGCATATCACGTGAGTTGCAATCTTGAGAGCAACTACTGCAATCATGAGAACATTCTTGAGACATATTAACCATTCATCTTTGTAAGTACAAAATCTGCCCATACTTTGTCTGATTTAGCAATATGGTTCAGAACCCATTTAACAAGAAAATCATAAAACACAATTCCATCTTCTGCATTAGGAGTGGATAATTTTTGAATCTGAGAATTCACCTGTTGAATAAACTGATCGTGCTGCATTTTATGGAAATCTAACTGAGGATATCCATATTTTTTTTGAAAATCTTCTTCGTAGGAAAAATGATATTCTGTATAATCTGTTAGTTTTTTTAGAGCCTTGGAAACACCATTTTTGTAGTTTGTCTCTTCTCCACAAGCCAAATCATAAAGTTCATTTGCAATAGAAAGTAGCTTTTTATGCTGTGCATCAATTTCGTCAATTTTAATACTATATGAATCTAACCATTCAAGTTTATCTGACATAATTTTAACCTCCAAAAAAATTATACTGATATATTCAGTTTACTAAAAATCAAGTTCTATGTCAAAAGGATTAACCTTATTGTATTAAAATATAAATTCAAAAGTAAAAAATTCTTTTATTTAATAATTTTATAAAAATGTGCTAAGAAAAAAAAATCTTGCTTGATACAAATTTCAGGGTTATACTATATTCATGAAAACTATTACTCTTACTTTTCCTGATGGAAGCACATTACAAACAGAATCAGGTACTTCACTTTTATCCGTGATTGATAGAATGGGTTTACCTGTGGAAAAAATTATTGCAATTCGTGTAAATAATGACACGTGTTCCCTATCTACAGAAGTAGATATAAATGCAACCTTAGAACCAGTTACTTTAGGTAGCAGAAAGGGTTCTGATATATATCGACGTTCTCTTTGTTTTGTTCTTGCAGCTGCTGCAAACCTTTGTTTTCCAGGAAGAAGACTTCTTGTAGGACATAGCTTAGGCTACAGTTATTATTATACTTTAGACACAGGTTCTGCCATTACCCAAGAAGATTTAAATTTGCTAAAAAATAAAATGCAAGAGTTAATTAATAAAGATATTCCTATAACACAAGATACAATGTCTTATGCAGATACCCTTGCCATGTTACAAGCTGCACCACAAATTGGAACATCAAGACAACTTAAATATACTTGCCCCCCAAAATTTAAAGTTAATAAACTTGAAGATTTTTGTGATTTATATTTTGAGCCACTTGTAGTTTCTACTGGTGTCTTAAAAACTTTTGACCTAATGATTTATGGCAAGGGTTTTCTTTTACGGTTTCCCTCTACAGCAGAACCATATAAAATGCCAGAATTTAATGATATTCCGCAGTTATTTAACGTTTATGAACGATACAAAAATTGGGGAAAACAAATTGGTGTTACATCAGCCTGTGATTTAAACGAATTAATTCAAAATAGGAAAACAAGGGATTTTATCGATATCGTTGAAACATTTCAGCAAAAATGTATTACAGACATTGCAGATATGATCCACAACCGAGGAAACGTAAAAGTAGTACTAATTGCTGGACCTTCTAGTTCTGGGAAAACCACTACATCAAAAAAACTTTCTTTGCAACTACGTGCAATTGGTTATAAACCTAAAGTAATTGAACTTGATACATATTATGTTGAAAGACAAAATACCCCTAGAGATGCCAATGGTGAATATGATTATGAATGTCTAGAAGCCTTAGATGTAAAACAACTTAACCAAGATTTAACAGATTTATTTCAACGAAAGGAAATAAAAGTACCTTCCTACGATTTTACAGAAGGCAAGCGAATCTATACTGGCAAAACAATGATTCTAGAAGAAAAAGATATTTTGATTTTAGAAGGTATTCATGGATTAAATGACAAACTTACACCTTTAGTTCCAGCAGAATACAAATTTAAGATTTATCTTTCTGCTTTAACTCAATTAAATTTAGATGACCTAAATCGTATTCCCACAAGTGACAACCGCCTAATACGAAGAATTGTTCGAGATTCACAATTTAGAGGGAAAAGTGCAGCAGAAACAATTTCCATGTGGAACAGTGTTCGCCGTGGAGAAAGATTACACATCTTCCCCTTCCAGAATAACGCGGATGTAATGTTAAACACAGCCTTAGACTATGAAATTCCTGTACTGAAAGTTTATGCTGAACCTTTATTAAGATGCGTTAATCCAACTCAAAAAGAATATGCAGAAGCTTCTAGGTTATTAAGATTGTTAAATCATTTTTCACCAATTCCCGCTAGTAACGTTCCTGGTCGTTCTATAATCAGAGAATTCATTGGTGGAAGTGAATTTAAATACTAAATAATTATTCTTTTGTAAATCTAGAAGTTGCAATATCATCAAGGACGTTATCATCTGCAAGTTGAGCGTCCTTTTTGTATACTTTGAATTTTTTTTCTTTTAGATTAGTTAATACTTTACGATTTTTCATTGCTTCGGCAAAAATACCACGTTTTTCTTGTACAACAAGTTCTGCAGCTGCAAGTTCTTCTAGCAATCTGTCTCGGCTAATATCAAGTCTTTTAATGTATCTTTCATTAATAATTAACTGGTCCACAGAAGTTTCACTACAAAGTTGAACAATTCTAACTCTTTCAACTGCAATTTGCTCCAACTCTGATTGAATACGATTAGTTTCTGAAAGAGCCTTTCCTAATTCAATTTTTGCCTGCTCTTCTTGAAATTCACGAAGATTCAATATTTTTTGCATTGAAAAATCGAATTTTTTCATTTATAACCTTGAAATTACTTTTCAGACAAAGGTTCTTCTACATTAGAAAAACTTTTTTTTAAGTCGGTATTGAATTCTTCTTTAGGAATTTCAACTCCAGCTAATTGACCTAATCTAGTAAGGGTTTCTTCTAATGGAGCGGGAGCATATTCATCCTGCATCAAAAAATCATCGATGGCTGCATGAGATTCTATAGCATCATCAATAGCAGGAGAAGAACCTTTTTGGTAAGCTCCAACTGTTATCATATCTTCGTTTTCAGAATATAATGCAATTTTTCGTCTAATTTGCATAACAGAAAACTGAGTTTGTTCACCAGAAACTCGTTTTGAAAGACGACTAATACTTGATAAAACATCAATAGCAGGAAAATGTGCTTTATGAGCAAGAGCCTTGCTTAGAACAATATGTCCATCCAAAGTACCTCGAACTTTATCTGCAATAGGTTCGTCCATATCGTCACCGTCAACCAAAACAGTATAGAAACCTGTAATAGTTCCCTTTTTACTAGTACCACTACGCTCTAACAATTTTGGAAGCAAATCAAAAACACTTGGAGGATAACCACGCTGTGCAGGAGGTTCCCCTGCAGCAAGTCCAATTTCACGTTGTGCATGAGCAAAACGAGTTACGGAATCGAACATCAACATTACGTCTTTTCCCTGGTCTCTAAAATATTCGGCGACAGCAGTGGCAGTATATGCAGCCCTTAATCGAGCAATAGAAGGCTGATCAGAAGTCGCTACAATTAAAACCGAACGCTTTAAGCCTTCTTCACCTAGATCTCGCTGAATAAAATCAATAACCTCACGGCCACGTTCACCAACTAAGGCAATAACGTTAATATCTGCATTGGTATTTCTAGCAATCATACTTAAAAGAGTTGATTTACCTACACCAGAACCAGCGAAAATACCTAAACGCTGCCCCTTAGCAACTGCCAACATTGAATCAATGGCTCTAACACCTGTAACAATTCTTTCAGAGACAGGCTTTCGATCTAAGGGGGAAGGAGGAGAAGCAATAGCTGAATAAAATGTATCTGAAACAATATCAGCTTTGCCATCATAAGGTTTACCTGTTGCATCAATTACACGACCTAATAATTCTGGTCCAACAGCAACTTGTAACACATGGCCAGAAGCTACAACTTGACAACCTACTTCAATACCCTTTGTTTCTCCATAAGGCATTAATTGAACAGTTGTACCATCTAGTCCAACCACTTCGGCAAGAACAGTTTCTCCACTACGCATAAGTTTAATCGTGCACATTTCACCAATTACAGACCTAGGACCATTACTTTCAATAAGCATTCCTTTAACAGCCTTAACAGTCCCAGTGTAAAGAATTGTTTCTGTGTTTTGTACACTTGTTATATATTTATCAAAGAAAGAAGCCATATGCCCTGCCTTTATTACGAATTAGACTCAAGGGCATTGGTTTTTGTAACAGTCTTGATAGGTGATATTTCAAGAATTTTCTGTTCTAACTCTGCTAATTGACTTGAAATACGAGCATCAATTGAACCAAAATCAGTTTCAACAATACAACCACCTCTATCGATAGAAGAATCTTCCATGATTGTCAGGTTTTTAATATTTTCAACTGATTGCATAAATTCTTTTGTGTGTTCTGTTGTAAGTTTCAAATCAGCTAAGTTCACACGAACAGTAACATCACCTCGACCTTTGACCTTACGTAAAGCTTGCAAAACATTTGACATAACAACATTTCGCTGATTTTCAGAAATAATTTTGACAATTTTTCTTGTCATAAGAAGAACTAATTCTACGATTTGCTGTTCTGTACCATCAAGAATTTCTTGACGCTTATCCATAATGCGATCAAGAATAACGTGAAGTCTGTCTACTAATCGGTCAGCTTCTTGGTTACCTTCTTTAAAGCCATTTTCACGTCCTTCTTCAAAACCTGCTTTATAAGCATCATCTTGAATTTTATCACGCTGAGCTTCTGCATCTGCAACAATGGTTTTTGCCTGATCTTGTGCATTTTTTATTATTTCAGCAGCAGTTTGTTCTGCCTGGGTTTTAATAACCTGAGACTGATCAGTTTGTCTTTTTACTTGTTCAAAAGCAGCTTGTTCAGCCTTCGCAACTATAGCATCTGCATCAGCTTGAGCCTTTGATAGCATTTGCTGCTTTTCTGCTTCCCACTGAACCTTAAATTCTTCGGCTTCGCGACGTAAATCTTCGGCGGTAGGACCTGTATACTCAGGTTCAACTTCCTCTTCTACTTCTTCTACTTCTGGCTCAAAACTATGAGAAAGCTTGAGCATAACCTTATCTTCGATATTTTTAATTTCGCCAGGTCTAAATACAGTCTTTGCCATATGTTATACCACCAATTCATCTTCGCCAGAACGTGCGATAACAATTTCACCAGAATCTTCAAGACGCCGGATTGTTGATACAATCTTCTGCTGAGCTTCTTCAACGTCTTTCAAACGTACAGGCCCCATGAATTCCATGTCTTCTTTAAGCATACTTGCAGCACGCTTTGACATATTGAGGAAAATCTTGTCTTGAACTTCTGTATCTACAGATTTTAAGGCTTTTGCCAATTCTTGAGCATCTACTTCGCGCATAACCTTTTGAATAGCACGGTCGTCCAGCATAACAATATCTTCGAATACGAACATTCGCTTTTTGATTTCTTCTGCCAAATCTGGATCTTCTTCTTCCAAAGATTCGATAATGGATTTTTCGGAAGAACGATCAACAAGGTTAAGAATTTCAACGATACTTTCAACACCACCTGCTGCTGTGTAGTCTTCGCTGGACAAAGTAGAAAGTTTCTTTTCAAGAACACGTTCAACTTCCCGCAAAACGTCTGGAGAAGTTCTGTCCATAGTTGCAATTCGTTTTGCAACCTCACTTTGTATGTCATCAGGCAAATTCTGTAAAATAATAGAAGCCTTGTTTGGTTCAAGATAAGCCAAAATCAAAGCAATAGTCTGAGGATATTCTTGTTGTATAAAGTTCAACAAGTGTGCAGGGTCTGTTCTTCGGATAAAGTCAAAGGGTCGAACCTGCAATGAACTTGTAAGTCGATTAATAATATCAATAGCTTTTTGGCTACCTAAAGATTTTTCCAATACTTCACGAGCATAATCAATACCACCAGAAGTGATAAAGTTTTGAGCTGCCATTAGATCTTGGAATTCTTCTAATACAGCATCCTTGATTTCTGCATCAATATTTTCAAGTCTTGCAATTTCAAAAGTTAATGTTTCAATTTCATCTTCTCGTAAGTGTTTGAAAATATCAGAAGAAACCTCAGAACCTAAGGAAACAAGAAAGATGGCTGCTTTTTGTCTTCCTGAAAGGTTTTTAAAATCCTTGCTTTTTTTTCCGCCAGAAACGGACTTAGATTTTGTTCCCTGATCTGTCATCCTATTCCTCCATCAGCCAAGTACGAATAAGCATTGCCACATCCTCAGGATGCTCTTTTGCCATCATAATAGCATTTTCTTGTAATTCTGCTCTATGTCTTTCTTCTACAGACATGGTAACATCCATACCAGCCTGCTCTGCTTCCATAATTGTTCTTTCTCTTTCAAGCTGAGCCTGACGCAACAATTCTTCTTGTCGCAACCTTCGGCGACGTTCCACTTCTCTGCTGATAAAGCGGAAAATCATAAATGCTAAAAGAACCGCAGCAACGCAAGCTATAGAAATAAGTATTGTAATTCGCTGATTCTTTTCGCGAATATATTTTGCATCTTCTTCTGCATGTTCTGCACTTCTGTCGTAGCGAATATTTCTAACAGTTACAATGTCGCCTCTGTTTCTATTATATCCGATAGCAGCTTCAACAAGACTTGTGGCATCTGCTAATGCAACTGGATCTACAGGAATATAATCACGCTGAAGTGTTCCGTCTGGATTTAAAATAGGATTTCCATTTTCGTCTTTTTTAAGTTTCCATTCACCATCAATATTTACAGAAACTGTAACTCTATCGATAGAAGGACTCCGTTCTTCTTGATAATCCTCTGTATTAATTACATTGTTTTGTTTTACACCAGTTTCTTCGGAAGTTCCGTAAAGATTTGACATATCAGAATAAACAGGTGGATTTTGTCCTTCTACTCCCGCAGGACCTTCTGGGTTGTAACCTGTTCCTGTCCAAATTCGAGTTACAGTTTCAGAAGAGATAGGTAGGTAATCCCTATATTCTGAATCGTCGTAGGGTGTGTTTGGATTATCTTCTTTAACTACAATGGGTGAATATCGAGTTCCAGAAACTTGAGCTTTAGACATATCCATATCAATTTTAATATTTAAGTCTCGAACTCTATCAGAAGTAAAAGTTGTTTGCAATGAACGCAGAATAGCTACACGATATTCCATTTCTAACTGGCGAATTAGTTTTTGTTCTTTTGCAATAATGTCAACTCTTTCGCTAGCTTCCATGCCTTCAAAATCGTTTATAATGTTGCCAGAAGAATCAGCTATGGTAATATTTTCTTCTGTTAAACCTTCTACGGCTCGCAAAAGTAATTTTTGAATACCCTGAATCTTCTTTTTGTTTGTAGTAATATCACTACCAGGCTTACTGTAAATAACAACACTAGCAGTGGTAGGATTTTGTTCAGAGGCAAAAGTTGCTCTTTCTGGAATTGTAAGCACAACATTAGCTTTGTCAACATCATCTAATGCTTCGATGTGTTGAGTAACCATTTGAGTAATCGAACGTTGTAGATTAACATTTCTTTCAAAATCTGTGGTAGTCCATCGTTCCGTGTCAAATAAAGCCCAAGGATCCACATCAGAAGGAACTAAATCTTCTCGTACAAGCAATGCCCTCATACGTCTAGCCGTAGATGCGTCTGGAACAGTAATAATTCCTGCTGAATTTACATTGGCATCCACATTTTCTGTTGCCAAGCGAAACATAATATTATCTAATACTGTAGTATCAGTAATAGCTACGTTAAAAAGTGGCACAGCTGTGGGTTTAGAAGAAAACCTAAGCAAGAACACTAATGCAATTATCGCAACGATAACGATTGCAAACAATATAACTTTTTGAACAATGGTCCACTTAGCCCAAAGTTCTTTTACAGATGAAACAAGCTTTTTAAGCCATTCGTTCATTTACGCCTCCCATAGGAGAGAATCCCCCTCCAACGAACGAACCGATACAATTACATTACATCATAACATATATTTTTTATGCTGACAAGGTTTTAAATTGCTTACATAGAAAATAAATGAAAAAAATACTCTAGCGAGTGGTTGTAATCTCGTTCCAGGCACCTACAAGGCGGTCAATTACTGTCTGGGCAAGACTCAACGACATGCTGGCTTCCGCCATTGCTATCGTAACATCATGTATGTCAATTGATTCGGGATCAGTAATCATTTTTTCAACATTTTCGGCAGAAGCCATTTGTTTGCCGTTTACATATTCAACAGCATTAAGCAAGTAGTTTTCAAAAGTACCAGAAACATTTTTTTTACCAGAAGCTGATTCATTTGAAGAAATTTTTTCGGAAGGAGAAGGAACTATTTCGGAAGAACCTATATGAGCAGAATGAGTACGAACAAAATCAAAACTTCCAATCATTTGAAAACCTCCAAAACCTAAAAGGCTAATTTATTATATTGATACTATACACAATTTAGCGAGCAATTTCCAGTGCGCTACTGAACATATCCTTTGAACCTTGGATAACTGAAGAGTTTGCTTCATAAGCTCTAGAAGCTGATATTAAATCAACCATTTCGTTCACTACATTTACGTTTGGATATTCAACATATCCAGCATTTGGACCAGATTTAATTGCATCTGGATGAGAGGGATCATAAACCATGCGGCCCTGTGTTGTATCAGAAACAATACGACTTACTTTTACACCTGTTCCTGGACCATTATCTATAGCAGAAGGAATATAAGGGTTTCTAAAAGTTGTTCCCTGTCCTAAAGATTCAAGAATTAGGGTCTTTTTTTGGAATTTTCCACCTTCTGGAGTTCTTGTTGTAGAAGCATTTGCAATATTATCAGCAATAATATCTGTTCTTAAGCGTTCAACGCTCATTCCTGTTGCTGCTATGTTAATACTTGTAAAAAGTCCCATTCTATCCCCCTATTTTACACCTTTTGCATTGCAATCTTTACTTGAGAAAATTCAAAGGCTTGCATTTGAGTTAATAATTGATAATTCAACTGAGTTTTCAAAATATCCATTGCTTCTTGTTCAGCATCTACATTATTACCGTTTGCTTTTGAAGTTGTTAAATAATCTGTAACACGGCGAGGTTCCACGGTTCTGTAATCAACTGCTCCTTCAGATTGAATATGTCGGGAATCGGTGGTTGTCATTTGAAATGCATCTTTACTAGCTTCTTCGGATTCAATGGCACGTTTTAATTGACTTTCAAAATTAACAGAAGTACGTTTAAAATTAGGAACTTCGGAGTTTGCCAAGTTATTTGCTGAAACTTGATATCGCAAAGTACTGGCATCCATTGCCCTATGAAGTAAATCTACAGATCTTGTGAATGAATTCATTGTGTACCTCCGTCAAGAATGTAGGAAAATACTACCTACATATTATATTTTTCGGCAAATAAAAAATGAAGTTTAACAAAAAAAGAACTTTTCTAAATCCAAAAAATAAGGAACTTTTTTGCTATTTATTTTTGATATTATTTCACAGGTTTAGATATTTGTAGCCCCTTATTTTTTTATGTTTCTAACTACATATTGGTATTTTCCAAAATTATATGGCTCTTTCTTTTGGGTTATATTTCCATATTGAATTGCATTTACAGGACAATTTCCAATACAAGCCATACAATGTGTACAATTTTCAGCCCAAACTGGCTTTTTATCCACAATTTTTATATTGTTTAGAGGACAAAGTTTTTCACACTTCCCACAACCAATACAAGAAGATTCTGCATAAAAATCTTTGGCTTTAAGCTTATATTTACACCAAATTGGATTAAATGGCAAAGTAATTAGAGTTTCAAATAAAAACACATGACGAGCTTTTAATTTATTTCCAGCAAGAATATCCCCTACAACTTCATCTAAATGATTGTAAGAATCTGTAATTCGCTTTTCAACTTCAGGTTTTTCCAACATTGGATAATCATCACTGGCAACATAATTTCTTGGCATTTTAAATTCTGCATGACCATGACATTTCATCTTCTTTTTTTTGAAAATGCTTTTCAAAAGAAGCCCTGAAGGTCCACAATATCCACCACTTGTAAGGATAAAATAAACATCATTACTTCCTGTAAAAGAAGTCT
>JAGAOP010000003.1 GCA_017623685.1 Spirochaetaceae bacterium | reverse complement strand
TTAATAATTATTCATTGTAAGCAGTAAAATATAATGTCGCCAAAATAAATAGTTTTTCAAAACTAAATTATTGTTCCAGATGGAATAATAGCATTCTTTTTTATAACAATAATTCCATCTGTTGTAAAAAACTCTCCATGTTCTCCGTCAGGATATTGCCGTCCGCAAACTCCGATTTGGCAATTTTCTCCGATACGTGCATTTTTGTCGATGATGGTTCCAGCAATTTTGCAGTTTCTGCCAATTCCTATAGGTGGAATTCCTTTTGCAAAATTATCTTTTAACTGTTCCATACTTTCGTAATAATCTGCCCCCATACAGATTACACCATTTAATTCAGTTCCATTTTCAATTATGCTTCTAACACCTACGATAGAATCGTTTATTCTTGCATTAGTAATAACACACCCCTCAGTGGCAATAGAACGATCCATATCTGCCCTATTTAGTTTTGAAGGTGGTAAATTTCGTGGATGGGTATAAATTGGCATATTTTCATCATAAAAATTGAATTTAGGGTGAATTCGAGTGAGTTCAAGGTTAGCATCATAAAAACTACGAATTGTTCCAATATCTTCCCAATATCCATTATAAACGTAAGAAAAAACCTTATATTTTTTTATTGCATTAGGAATAATTTCTTTACCAAAATCTTTATATGTATTGTTCAAAACATCTTCTAGCACATCAGCGTTAAAAATATATATCCCCATAGAAGCTAAAAACTCTTTATCTTCTGGGATTCCATTTTTATCTTCTAATGGGATTTTCCAGTCAGAAATATCCATATCCCAAGCTGGTTTTTCCATAAAAGATGTAATTTTGTGGTTTTTATTGATTTTCATTATTCCAAATCCAGAGGCATCATGACGATTCACAGGTGTAGTAGCAATGGAAATATCTGCCTTTGCTTTAATATGACGATCCATAAAAGCTCTTAAATCCATTTGGTATAATTGATCCCCAGAAAGAATAATGTAGTGGCTTGGTTTCTGAACTTTAAAGTGAATAAAATTTTTTCGTACTGCATCAGCAGTTCCTTCGTACCAACCTGAATGTTCTAGAGTTTGCTCAGCAGCAAGAATTTCAACAAAACCTCTAGAAAATCTATCAAAATTATAGGAACGTGCTATGTGAATATGCAAAGAGGCCGAATTAAACTGTGTTAATAAATAAATTTGGTTAAACCCAGAATTAATACAATTTGAAATAGGAATATCTACGATTCGATGTTTTCCTCCGAAGGGAACAGCTGGCTTAGACCTTTCCTTTGTCAATGGATATAAGCGACTTCCTTTGCCACCACCTAAAATAATTGACAAAACCCTTTCCATTCTGAACCTCCAAAACAAAAAATCAACTTTGCCTATATTGAATAAATTATTATTCAATATAAACAATTATAAACCCCATGTTTTGAAAATGCAACGAAATTATCAAATGGTTCTTTGTAGTTAAATCGAATTATTAAGCAGAAATATCATTAACTTCTATCATAGTTTTTATTTCTCGATGATAAATTCTATAAATAAAAAAAGAACTGACTAATAGGGATACAACTTCTGCAATGGGAAAAGCCCACCATACCATACTTAGAATACCTGTTTTTGATAAAAGCCAAGCTATAGGTAAAAGAGCCAGTAACTGTCTAGCTACAGAAACAATTAAACTTGTAAAGCCTTTCCCTAAAGATTGAAAAACTGACATGAAAACAATACAAAATCCAGCAAAAAGAAAATGAACAGCAATAATTCTTAAAGCAGGAACACCTATTATAATCATTTGTTCAGAAGCATCAAAAAGTTTTAGTAATGGAATCGGGAACAATTCAAATATGAGAAAACCCAAGGCCATAAGAACAACTGCATAAACAATACAGAGTTTTACTGTTTTTATAATGCGCAAAGGATTTTTTGCCCCGTAATTAAAAGCTATAATCGGAATCATCCCATTGTTTAGACCAAATACTGGCATAAAAATAAAACTTTGCAATTTAAAATAAACACCAAAAACTGCAACAGCTGTAGGTGTAAAAACCATAAGAATTTGGTTCATAGAAAAGGTCATTATAGAACCGATAGAAGCCATAATTATTGAAGGTAAACCTACAGAATAAATACTTCGTATAGTTTGAAGGTGGGGTCTAAAATTAGATAAGCTAAATTGTATTTCATGATTAATTTTTAGGTTAAAAATTATAGCCATAGTCAACGCAATTATTTGACCTATAACCGTTGCAATAGCAGCACCAGCAACCCCCATAGCAGGAAAACCAAATAACCCAAAAATCATAATAGGATCTAAAATAATATTTATTATGGCTCCAGTTCCCTGAGTAAACATTGAAAATAAGGTTTTCCCAGTTGCTTGCAGTAATCGTTCCATAGTAATTTGCCCAAAAACACCAAAACTCATAATTGAAATAATGTTTAAATATTGGCATCCATATTCAACTATTTCAAGAACATCAGTTTGGGCTTCAAAAAATGGACGGGCAAAAAACAAACCGAATATTAAAAATAAAATATAACTACAAACAGCTAAAAAAATACCATTCATAGCAACTCGGTTTACAGCTTTAAAGTCTTTTTTACCAAGATTCATTGAAAGCATAGCATTAATTCCTACACCAGTACCAGTAGAAATTGCAATCATTAAATTTTGAATAGGAAATGCCAGAGAAACTGCGGTAAGAGCGTTCTCGCTTATTCTAGAAACAAAAATGCTATCTACAACATTGTAAAGTGCTGAAACCAACATAGAAACCATAATCGGTAAAGACATAGAGATAATAAGTTTACCGATAGGCATGGTTCCCATTTTATTTTCTTGTAGCGAATTGGACATAAAACCTCAGTTTTTAGAAAAGTCCAGAAATAATACCATCATCATCCACGTCTATATTGCATGCAGCAGGTACCTTTGGAAGACCAGGCATTGTCATTATATCCCCGGCTAAAGCTACAACAAAACCTGCCCCTGCATATAATTGAACATCACGGACTGGAAAAGCATAGCCTTTTGGTGCACCTCGCCATGTTTTATCATGGGAAATTGAATTTTGAGTCTTGGCGATACAAACCGGTAACTCAGAATATCCTTCTGCTTCGTAGCGTTCTAGTTTTTTTAGGGCTGTAGCAGAAAAATCAACTCTATCAGCTCGGTACATTTCTTTTGCAATTTTTTCAATTTTTTCTTTCAATGAAATATTTTGTGGATATAAATAATTAAAGTTAGATTCTTTTTCACAAAGTTCAACCACAACAGAAGCTAAATCTTTGGCACCTTTGCCACCCTTACCCCAACCTTCATTAAGGACAGCTTTAACTCCAACTGAATCACAAAGTTTTTGTAAAAGTTGAATTTCTTCGTCTGTATCAGAAATAAATTTATTTACAGCAACAACCACAGGCAAACCGAATTTTGCAATATTTTGAATATGAACTTGAAGATTCTGGAATCCTTCTTTTAATGCTTCTAGATTAGAAGTAGAAAGCTCAGAAATAGAAACACCCCCATGCATTTTTAAAGCTCGAATTGTAGCCACAATTACAACTGCAGAAGGTTTTAATCCACCTACACGACATTTAATATCAAGAAATTTTTCAGCACCTAAATCAGCAGCAAAACCAGCTTCAGTTACAACATAATCCCCAAGAGCCAATGCACATTTTGTAGCGTTTATACTATTGCAACCATGGGCAATATTAGCAAAGGGACCACCATGCACAAACACAGGTGTTTTTTCCAAAGTTTGAACTAAATTAGGCCTAATGGCATCCTTTAATAAAGCAGCAACAGCCCCCACTGAATTTAGTTCTTTGAACTTAACGTAACTACCATCATATTTTGAAGCTATAACAATATTTCCTAATCTTTCTTTTAAGTCAGAAATTGAATTAGATAAGCATACGACAGCCATTACTTCACTTGCAACAGAAATATTAAATCCATCTTCCCTAGGAACACCTTCTAACCTTCCACCTAAACCAATAACAACTTTTCGTAAAGCCCTATCATTTAAGTCTACACAACGCTTCCATGTTATAGTTCTAGGATCAATTTGCAATAAATTTCCCTGCTGAATGTGATTATCAATTAGAGCAGCAATTAAATTTGTAGCAATAGAAATAGCATGTATATCTCCAGTAAAATGAAGGTTTATATCTTCCATAGGAACAATTTGAGCATATCCGCCACCACAAGCTCCTCCCTTAACCCCAAAGCAGGGTCCTAAAGAAGGTTCTCGCAAAGCAACAACCGCATTCTTTCCAATATGTCGAAGTCCGTCACCAAGACCAATGGAAACAGTGGATTTTCCTTCCCCTGCAGGAGTTGGAGTAATTGCAGTAACTAAAATTAATTTACCCTGCTTTGTTTTTTGCTGAGTTAATAATCTCTTTAATGCAGGAAAAGACAACTTTGCCTTATATTTTCCATATAAATCTAAATCATCTTGGGTTAGACCAATTTTTTCTGCAACCTCTGAAATAGGTATCATTGGTGTTTTCTGTGCAATTTCTATATCTGAAAGCATTTCCACTCCTAAAAAAACGACAGTTTTTTTTAAACTGTTTTGCAACCAAGTGAAAAACAGCAATAAATTACATAAATCCCGTGCTTACGATTTCACTACAGGCTTTATCACAACTTCTAAAAAAACAACAATTTTTTTAAACTGTTTTGCAATTAAGTGAAAAACAGCAATAAATTACATAAAGCCCGTGCTTGCTATTTTGGTAAAGGATTCAAAAAAAGCAAAGTCTTTAAAACAAACTAAGACCTTGATTACGGCCCATAGACGAGTCGAACGTCCGACCTGCTGCTTAGGAGGCAGCCGCTCTATCCTGCTGAGCTAATGGACCAAAACATACTTAGTTTTATAGATACCATACATAATTATTTTGGTCAATAAGGATAAATTGAAGTTGCTAATATCAATAAACTATAATACAATTTTAATATGTACGAAATTGAACTAAAAGCCCATGTTTATGATAAGCCAAATACAATAAAAAAAATAAATACTTTCGCAACTTATTTAGGTGATTGTCACAAAAAAGACACCTATTGGATAAATCAAACTACAAATCAACAAATTAGAATCCGCTGTATTCTTTATGAGAAAAATAGAGAATCAAAAACATATATAGTTACCTACAAACAAAAACAAATTAAAAATAGCGAAGATGGCTCAACATGCGAAGTAAACAAAGAACATGAATTCACTATAAATAATCCCAATTCCTTAGAAGAGTTTCTAAAAGATGCAGGTTTTGCAATCTTGCGAAAAAAAGAAAAAATCACTAGCCAATGGGAATATCAAAACACCTTACTTGAACTATGTACAGTTCCTCCTCTAGGAGATTTTTTGGAACTTGAAATAATTGCAAAGGATAATGCTGAATCTACGGTAACCAAAGCAAAAGAAGAACTTTTAAATATTTTGACTAAATGTGAAATAGAAAAAAAACATATTGAACCAAAATATTATAACCAAATGATTCAAGAATATATTGAATTAAACTAATTTTTGTAACAAAAAAACATAAAAACTTTTTTTCTTATATAAAGATTGTTATTTTTTCTTGCACAAAACATTATTAAGTTATAATCTATTACTGTATAGATTTTCTAATAAAGGACTGAAACATGAATTTTGTAGAAGAAATGAAAAACAAGGCTATTGCCTTACAGAAAAGATTGGTTCTACCAGAGGGTACAGAAGAAAGAACTATAACTGCCGCAGCACAGATTATAAGTGAAAAGATTGCAAAAGAAGTTATTCTTTTAGGTAATAATGAAGAAATAAAAAAAGTTGCAGATTCTATCGGAGTTTCTCTACAGGGAATAACTTTAATTGATCCAGAAAAATCTGAATGGTTAAAGGACTTTGCACAAGAGTATTATGAATTACGCAAAAAGAAGGGCATGACAGAAGAACAAGCCGCTGTGGATATTAAACATTTTTTACGCTTTGGTGCAATGATGGTTCGCAAAGGCTTGGCAGATTCTATGATTGCAGGAGCCCTTTCTTCAACAGCCGACGTACTCCGTGCAGGCTTAACCATTATTGGAACAGCTCCAGGAACAAAAACTGCTTCTAGCTGTTTTGTTATGGATACTCATGATGAAAAATGGGGTTCTAAGGGCTTAATGATTTTCTCTGACTGTGCAGTTATTCCTGTTCCTACAGCAGAACAATTAGCAGACATTGCAATTTCTGCTGCAGATTCTTGCAAAAAAATGGTTGGAGCAGAACCAGTTGTAGCAATGCTTTCCTTTTCTACAAAAGGCTCAGGTGGCAACAACGAAAATGTTCTTAGAGTACAAGAAGCTGTTAAACTTGCTCAAGAAAAAGCACCAGATTTGCTTTTAGATGGAGAATTACAAGCTGACGCTGCTCTTATTCCTTCTGTTACAGAAAAGAAGGCACCTGGAAGTCCTATAACAGGAAAGGTAAATACCATTGTTTTCCCAGATTTAGGAGCTGGTAACATTGGCTATAAACTAGTTCAACGATTAGCTGGGGCAGATGCCTACGGACCATTTCTTCAAGGCTTTGCAAAACCTATTAGCGACCTTTCACGAGGTTGTTCAGCAGAAGACATTGTTGCTACTGCTGCAGTAACATTGGTTCAAGCCGGAAATTAAATTTCCGTTGAATATATTTTTTAGAAGGAAGACTATATGAAAAGAACAATTTCACCTTTTTTTGTTTCCCTTATATTTCTTACAATAGGAGTTACAATTTTGACAGGTTGTGTATCTAACAAAAATGGAGAAGACAAATCTGTAACAAAAACAGAAGTTGGAATTACAGGTGACTGGATAATTGAATCCATTTTGAATCAGGGAACAGAAAATCCTACTCCATCTCAAGTGAACACTACATTTTCTGCTGATTCTACTGGGAAAGATTCATACACAGTGTTTGGTTGTGCAGGTGTAAACGACTATAACGGAACAGCCACACTTAATGAAAATATTATTTCCTTTAGCAACATAGCAACCACTATGAAAGCAGGAGACCCAACAGCAGAAGAATACGAAAGACTGTACTTCAACATATTGAACAATGCGTCCTTAATAGATTTTTCTGCTAACGGAAATGGATTAATTATTCAAGATGAAACAGGTAAAAATGCTATCTTAATGAAAAGATTGGTTTTATCTGACACAAAATGGATTCTTTCTGCCTATAACGATGGCAATTCAATTCTTACACTTCCTGATTCAAAGTTAACTTTGGAATTCAACTCAGAAAATGGTATTTCTGGATTTACAGGAATAAACTACTTAACAGGTATTTACGAAGTTGATTATGCTAATCGAAAGCTATCACTAAGCAATATAGGCTCAACAAGAATGGCTTCACCTTCAGAAACAGAAACTGTAATGGAACAAAAATTCCTAAACCTATTAGGCGAATGTACAAAATATCATAGTACAGGCTCTGTCCTTCGCCTAATGAATAACGATGGAACCCTACTTCTTGAATTTATTAAGAAATAAAGCAAATTTATCTTTATAATAAAAATTATAAAGGCTACCTTTAAGTTTTTTCACACAACTTTATATAAGGTAGCCTTTTTATTTATAAATGCTTTTAAACTATTTTTTTCCTTGTAGTTCGCCAATAATCTGAATACTAGAAGAACAACCTAAGCGATTAGCACCTGCTTCAATCATAGAAATTGCATCATTTAGACTACGAATACCACCTGCTGCTTTTACACCAAAATCTGGACCTACAGTTTTTCGCATAAGAGCAACAGATTCAACTGTTGCACCTGATGTTGCAAATCCTGTAGAAGTTTTTACAAAATCAGCTCCAGCATTCATACTTGCAAGACAAGCTAATTCGATTTCTTTCGGTGACAAATAACAAACCTCTAAAATAACTTTTACCTTTGATAAAGAAGAGGCTTTTACTACCAAAGATATATCTTCTTCTACTGCACCAAATCGATTATCCCTTATAGCCCCTAAATCTATAACCATATCAATTTCTTCTGCACCTTGACTAACTGCCAAAGCAGCTTCCGCAGCCTTACCTTCGTGAGTTGTAGCTCCCAGAGGAAAACCTACAACTGTACAAACCTTTACTTGAGAATTTTGCAACAATTCAGAAGCTAACGCCACATGAATAGGATTTACACAAACAGAAGCAAAATTATATTCCAAGGCTTCTTTGCATAATTTTTCGATTTCTGTGGTACAAGCTGTAGCTTTTAAATTTGTGTGATCAATAAACTTTGCAAAATGAGAAATATTTGATTTTAAAAAGTCGATTTGTTCTGTTTTTCCCATAAAAAACTCCTATGTGTTAATAAAAATATAGCCTAAATTCAACAAATTCGCTATAGTAAAAAGTATGAAAAGAAAATTATTTTTACTACTGTTAATTATTTCTTTAATAACTTTTAGTTGCACAAAAAAAGAAAATATTAAATCAGATACTGAGTTAAATATTGTAGCTAGTTTTTACCCAATATATATTTCTTTGCTAAATATAACTCAAGGAGCAACTGATACTTTTGTTTCCCTTCTTGCACCTGCTGATAGTGGTTGCTTACACAATTATCAATTAACCACAAAAGATATGTCTTTAATTGAAAGTTGTTCTTTTCTTTTTATCAATGGTGCAGGAATGGAGGATTTTATTTTAGAAAGTACAACAGATGACCAAAAAGCAAAGATTATTGATTCATCCAGTGGATGGCTAGAACTTGATCACAATTCTCACATTTGGATTTCGTTAGATGGAACAATTTATCAAATCGAAAAAATTGCTCAAGAATTAGCAAAAATCGATCCTAAAAATGCCCAAATATATTCTTCAAACAAAACTGAATATATAAAAAAACTGAGGAATTTAAAAAATCAATTCGCTGAGTTGAAAAACAAACTTACAGATACCAACATTGTTTTATTTAATGATTCATTTTATTATTTGGTTAAAGAATTAAATCTTAAAGTATTAAATATAGCTCATCATGAACATGGCCAAGAGCCTTCTGCCCGAGATTTAGCTAATATAAGCAATAAAATCTCAGAGACCCTAGCAGCAGGCAAAAAAATTATACTTTTAGATACCATGGATAGCTCTAACACTTCAGCAAAAATCATTTCCCAAGAAACAAATCTACCTATTTACGAATTAGATCCTGGAACATCTGGTCCTTTAGAACCAGATGCATATATTTCAACCATGGAATACAATCTAAAAACCCTTGAAAAAGCTGCTGATTTGTAAGTTATTCAATTACAACCTTGCCACTAATTTTTTCCATTAGGATTTTTCTTGAGTTAAGATAATCGGGCCATTTTTCAATTCCTTCATCCCGAAGAGATTGAATAAACTCATCATCTAATTGCTTAATAACATAGTTTTTGTCTGGATCAATATAAGTTGTAATTAAATAAGGTCTAATATCAGTAATTTTAAAAGAAAAATCATCTGGGTCCATTATTTTTTCAAAGTCAACCTGTATTAAATAACCATCTCCAGTATAGTCCCGATTAGTTTCTGGTTTTGAAAACTGTGGATTTGTTCTCTGTCCTGAAATAGTATTTCCTAAAGCATACATTGCAATAGCATATGGGAAGGTTCCTTCCTCTGAATCTTTTTGAAATATCTCCCATTCCTTTGCAAGATGTGGATGGTTTGCCCAAACGATATCTACCCCACTATCAATAAAACTTCGATATAAGTTTCTTCGTAGCTCAGTTATTTCATGAACATATTCATCTTCGCAAGTGTGAACCGAAAGAACAAAAATATCACAAGGATTTTCTTGTCGCAAAGTTTTCAATTCTTGACACAAAACTTCTCTTCGAGCCTTATTTGGTGAAATATAATCTATACGGTCAAGATATCGATGGGTATTCATTATTTCAGTAATTGCAACAAATAAAATTCTCCAATCATCTTTTTCTATCACTTGATAACTAAGAGTACTTTGCCCTACTTCTTTTATTCCTGCACTATAAACACCATCTGAAATTTTGCTTTTAAAATAATCTAAAGTGGCATCTATTCCCTGTAAACCTTGGTCATTTGTATGATTATTTGCCAAAGAAAAAACTTGAAAACCTGCATCTATGGCAGCTTGAACATATGGAGGTTGAACATTAAAAGTAGGATAATTTTCGTAAGGTCTATCCATATGAACCGGAGTTTCCAAATTTGCAAAAGTAAAATCATCATTTAAAATTATTTCTTCTATGTCCTTATAAATTAAACTATAATCCTTCATTTTAAAATTTGGAGTATGAGCCATAATATCTCCTGCAAAAGTAAGAGTTAGCTTTTTTACCTGACTCTTTTCAATTTGCTGAGCTACTTCCTCGGTAGAAACTTCTTCTTGCAACTCAACACCCTCTTCTTCAATTAAATTAATTGAATCTTGGGAATCAGATGATATATCTCGGATAACAGTAGAATTACTAGCACAAGAAACTAGAAAAAAAATACAAATAATTGGAAAACAATAAAAAAACCTTCTCATATTAACAAATTATAACATTGACACTATGAATTCTTCAAGGTAAAATAGAGAAAATATAAGTACATATCTTAGGAGTTTTATTTAATATGGAGAAAGTCAAATTTGTTTATTTTTTCGGCTCAGGGAAAGCTGATGGTGACGCATCCATGAAAAATGAATTAGGTGGTAAAGGTGCCAACCTAGCAGAAATGACAAATCTGGGAATTCCGGTTCCTCCGGGATTTACTATTTCCACAGAAGTTTGTAAGTTATTCTACGACAATGGAAAGTCATACCCAGTAGGTCTAAAAGAAGAAGTTGCCAATAATCTTGCTGCATTAGAAAAGTTAATGGGTAAAAAGCTAGGAGATCCAGATGATCCTCTCTTAGTTTCTGTTCGTTCAGGTGCTGCAATATCTATGCCTGGAATGATGGACACGATTCTAAATCTTGGAATGAACGACAAGGCAGCAGTTGGACTTGCTACAAAAACAGGTAATCCTAGATTTGCATGGGATGCATATCGTAGATTTATTCAAATGTTTGGTGACGTTGCCATGGGTGTTCCAGGAGAACGTTTTGAAGAAGCAATCAGTGAAATTAAAGCAAAACGTGGCGTTAAATTAGACATGGACCTTACAGCTCAAGATTTAGAAGAACTTGTAGGTGTATACAAAAAAATCTACAAAGACGCTATCGGTAAAGATTTTCCACAAGACCCATTAGAACAACTTTGGGGAGCCATTGATGCAGTATTCGGTTCTTGGATGAACGAACGTGCTATTAAATACCGTGAAATGTATGAAATCAGGGGTTTAGCCGGAACAGCTGTAAACATACAGTCCATGGTTTTCGGTAACTTTGGGATGGATTCAGGAACAGGTGTTTGCTTTAGCCGAGACCCATCTACTGGTGAAAATAAATTCTACGGCGAATATTTAATGAATGCCCAAGGTGAAGATGTTGTAGCAGGTATCAGAACACCCGAAAAAATTAGTAAATTAGAATCTGAAAATAAAGAAGTATATTCTCAACTTACAGCTATTCGTGACAGACTTGAAAATCACTACAAAGATATGCAGGACATGGAATTCACTGTTCAGCAAGGAACTTTGTACATTCTTCAAACTCGCAGTGGGAAAAGAACTGGTCAAGCAGCTGTAAAATGTGCAGTTGACATGGTAAACGAAAAGTTAATCACAAAAGAAGAAGCTGTTACAAGAGTTACATCAGCTCACATTGACCAACTACTACACCCAATGATTGACCCAGTTGCATTAAAAAAAGCAACCTTATTAACAAAGGGACTAAATGCTTCCCCTGGAGCAGCCTGTGGACAAATCGTTTATACTGCAGAAGATGCTGAACGTTGGGTAAAAGAAGGTAAAAAGGTTGTTCTTGTACGAAAAGAAACAAGTCCTGAAGATATTACAGGTATGGCTGTTTCTGAAGGTATTTTAACTTCCACAGGTGGCATGACAAGTCACGCTGCTGTTGTTGCCCGTGGTATGGGAACACCCTGTGTTTGTGGTGCTCAAGAAGTTAATGTTATGGGCAAAAAAGTTCAAATTGGCTCTAAAACCTTTAGCGAAGGAGACTGCATTACAATTGATGGTTCAACAGGTTGTATTTATGCAGGAGAATTGCCTTTAACTTCATCCGAAATATCCAACGACTTAAACGTATTCCTTGGATGGTGCGATGACATCTGTGAAGCATCAAAACGTGGAAATATCCAAGGATTTTCTGTACGTGCAAATGCAGATCAACCAGCAGATGCGATTCATGCCTTTGAATTCGGTGCTAAGGGAATTGGTCTTTGCCGAACTGAACACATGTTCTTTGACCGTGACAAACTTATTCACTTTAGAGCTATGATTGTTTCTGATTCTGCTGAACAGCGGAAAACCGCATTACAGAATATTCTTCCACTACAGCAAAAGGATTTTGTTGGAATCCTAGAAGCAATGAAAGGTCGACCAGTAACAATTCGATTGCTTGACCCTCCACTACACGAGTTTATTCCTCATACCCGTGCTGAAAAAGATGAATTAGCATCTTTTATGGGAATTGATGGTGAAAAACTAACTGTGAAGCTAGATCGTTTACATGAAATGAATCCAATGCTTGGTCATCGTGGATGTCGCTTGGGAATAACATATCCTGAAATTTACGATATGCAGATTGAAGCTATTGCTTTAGCTGCTGCAGATTGTATTAAACGTGGAATCGATGTAAAACCTGAAATTATGATTCCAATCGTTTGTGACGAAAAGGAACTTGAAATTTTAAGAACAAGAGCAAAGAATGTAATTCAGCGTGTTTTTGCAGATTACAAAAAAGCCGCTGATAATATTCGTATCGGTTCTATGATTGAAGTTCCTAGAGCTGCATTACGAGCTGGAAAGCTAAGCAAATTCGCTGACTTCTTTAGCTTTGGAACAAATGACCTTACCCAGATGACTTTTGCTTTTAGCCGTGACGATGCTGTTAAATTCTTGCCTGCATACCTAGAACAGAACATTTTTGAAACTGACCCCTTTAAGTCCATTGACGAAGAAGGAGTTGGTGAACTTGTTCGTATTGCAAGCGAACGTGCTAGAACCGAAAAACCAGACATCAAACTAGGTATTTGTGGCGAACATGGTGGAGATCCTGCTACCATCGATTTCTGCTACAGAGTAGGATTAAACTACGTTTCTTGTTCTCCATTCCGTGTACCAGCAGCTAGATTAGCAGCCGCACAAGCAGTTGTACGAAACAAATAATACTAAAATAATTCCATACTGAATTATTTTACTTACACAATCCCTAAGATTAGCTAAAAACTAATTTTAGGGATTTTTTTCTCTACTATAGTTTATTCGATATGAATTTACATAATTGACAGTTATAGAATTAAATTTTATCTTTAAGAATATGATTATTGCTAAAAAAATATCTTTATTAATTCAGAAGTTTAATTTTATAAATATATTATTTACCCTACTACTTATTTTTTCTCTTCTAGGTTGTATAAGTTACAACAAAACTTTTGCCATAAGAACTCGTGTTTCAAAAAATCCAGGATTAAACGACGGTTTAGTGCCACAAGGTTTAACCTGGAATAATGATGATGAAGCTTTTTACACAACAGGATACATGAACGATGACAGTCCTTCTAGAATCTACAGAATTGATAAAAAGACAAATATTATAAACTTCTTTTCTCTTAAAAAAAATGGAAAAGATTTCTTCGGACATACAGGCGGATTACAATATAGCGATGGATTATTTTATCTTGCAAATGAAAGCGATGGAATATATATCTTCTCTATCGATTTTGAAAAAAAACTAAAATCCATCGATATAGGAAATCGAATTTCTGTAAATAATAACTCTTCTTTTATTTTTGCAGACAAAAACTTTATCTATGTAGGAGAATTTCACAATGGCAAAAAATATAAATGCTACCATGATTTTACCTTTAATGAGATAACAAACAATGCTATTGTAACAAAATATTCTAAAGGAAATTATACTACTCCAGTTGCAATTTATTCCATACCAGATATGATTCAAGGCTTTGCAATTTTACCTAATGGAACAATTATTCTTTCCCAAAGTTATGGATTGCGTCCATCAAAGTTTTTAATATACAATCAAGAACATCAAATTTTAACAGGCAAGTATATGTATGGACTTGAAGTATGTTTTTTGGATAAACCAACGAAAGTTTTATCTGCCCCACCCATGAGTGAAGATTTGGATATTTATAATGGACAAGTAATATACATGAGTGAAAGTGCTAGCAAAAAATATGTTATAGGTTCTGTATTTTTTGAACGTTATATTTATTCTCTCGATATAAACAAAAATAATTAAAATACAATTTTACATTTTAAAAAAACATGATATAATAAAGATAATCAAAAAAGGAAGTTAGAAAAATACTAATAAAAAATCAGTATTTTTCTAAAGTTTGCGTTGCAAACTGTCCTTACAATTTTTTAGTTTTCATTTTCCTACAATCAATTTAGGTAAACTGAAAACAGTATTATAAAGCTAGTCCGAAAATTTGTTTTTCTTGCTAACTTTTTATAGGAGTTACACTATGAGTTTAAAACATGGAGTGCAAACTGTAGACATCATGGCAGACAAAAAAATTATTAAGTCTGGTGCTGTTGGAGCAACAAATGTAGAAGAAGTTAGATGGTTAATTGATACCTTAATGACATCTTCTGCTGAATGGAAAGATTCAGGATGGGCATATCTAATTGACATCACCCAAATGAGTCCTGCAGCTCCTGAAGTTAGCAATGAATTAGTAATTTTGCATAAAAAACTAGAAGAAGCAAATTGCAAAGCAATGGCATTTGTTGAAGGTTCTCAAGTTTTAATGAGAGTACAAGCTAAACTTCATCAGCAACAATCCCATGCTCATGTTCAAGAAGGACATTTTGCAACAGAAGAAGAAGCCATCGAATGGATTGAAACAATACTTGGCTAATAATTTTTTTTCTATCGAAAAGTGGCTGTCTTAAAAGTTTTTTCTAATTTCATAAAAGACAGCCTTTTTATTTGAGCTCGCGAGTCCAAAAAAAAGCCACTTCAAAAATTGACTATATAACAGTATAATTCAATTCATTGTAAAATAAAAAACTTTTGTCACAGGTTAATAATTGGATAGTTTCAGATTTAGCCTGAGAAAGTAAAATTCTATCAAAAGGGTCGTTGTGTTCTGGGGAATTTTCTTTCTTTTCTAATGTTTCCAAGGCTAAAATATGTTTTTCATCAATTGGAAGTTTTTTATATCCTGCTTGTTCACAATAGTGCATAAATTCAGTTCCTGAAACTCCAAGTTTTTTCTTTTCGTTTTTAATTGATACTTCCCACATAGAAGCTACGCTATAATAAAACTGATTTTTTGGATTTAGCAAAAGTTGCCTTACTTGTTTTGGTAATTTTTCTGAATCAACTAAAGCCCAAAGTAAAAGATGTGTATCAAGCAAATAATCCATATAGATTTTCCCAACTATAAACCTAAAAAGGAAGAAGTAATTTCAGAATCAACCGAATTAAATTCATCTAAATCA
>JAGAOP010000050.1 GCA_017623685.1 Spirochaetaceae bacterium | reverse complement strand
TTTATTGAAAAAAAAAGAAATAATAAGTATTCTTTCAAAATGAAGCGTTTTTGTTTATTAAAAGATTTTTTTTATGTATTTTGTTTGATTGCTGTTTCACTAGTATTTTTTTCCTGTGTAGGTACAAAGGGGTTTATCCCAGAGCAACAATTTATCGATAGAAATATTGCTTCTTTTGGAATTAAATCTGTTGAGCAATTAACTAATTTTTTTATGTCAAAGAATCCTACTGCTGATGTTAATCAAGTAAAGGAAATGGCTATGTATTATGTAGAAGAAGCTTTTATGGAAGGAATTAATTCGGATGTAGCCTTTGTACAAATGTGTTTAGAAACAGGTTTTTTGAAATTTGGAGGTCTTGTTACTCCAGATATGAATAATTTCTGCGGTTTAGGTGCTATAGATGTAAATAATCCAGGAGAACGATTTGAAAGTCCTAGGATGGGAGTTAGAGCTCATATTCAGCATTTACATGCCTATGGTACAACAATTCCTCTAAAAGGTGAACTTATTGATGGTCGCTATAAATATGTAGTACCACGGGGAAAGGCACCAGATATTTATTCCCTTAGTGGTACTTGGGCAGCGGATAAAGCCTATGGCGAAAAATTAGAAAAGTTAATTATTCAACTGGAAAATTTTTAGCATAATAAATTAGCCAATTTTCGTTCCAATAAAATCCTTTCCATCTAGAATGGCTCTTGTGTTTTCTATGTTTCGACCACCAGCACAAATAACTGTAATGCTAGAGGCTTCTGCTCTTTTACTTGCAATTGGGTCAAAGGGAGTATTTTTGCCTGGTGTCCATTCATCTCCTACCATTTGTCTAAAATCTTTCCAAGTGATATTATCCAAAGGTTTTGCTTGGGGATTTGTTTTAGGGTCGTCTGTAAAGACTTTTTCTATATTGGATAAGTTAATAATAGTTTTTGCCCCAAATTTTTCTGCTAAAAATACTGCATCTGTATCAGTTGAAAATCCAGGTTTCCAACCAGCCGCAATTAATATTCTTCCAGAAAAGTTTTGTTCCTTAGTTGGATCATAAACTACATCTTGAGGGCATAAATCTGAAAAAATAGCTTTTAAAAGTTGAGCATTTAATCTAGTGGCAGTTATTCCAATCCAATCTGCTTCTTCTGGAATGTAATTTGAATTCTTTGCAACTGTTTTATAGGCTTTTTGGTAGATTCTAGCAGGACCACCTCCACCTATAACAAGAATAAGTTTGCGGCTTTCATCTTGAGAAAGCCAATCTCGAATCATTGAAGCAAATTGAACAATAAATTCTGTATCTGGGGTATCAGGTGCAACTATAGAACCACCGACGGATAAAACCGTAACCATATTTTCCTCCGATTTTCTTAAATGCAGTAGAACTGCAACTAAGTAAATGTATATTGATTAATAAATCCCTAATACAATTGGGTCAGCCCAAAAAGAACTATAGCTTGTAACATCACTTGTAGATTCTTCCCATATTCCTTGTAAGCCATAGGTTTTGTATAAGCAAACAGTTTTATTGTTTGCAATAGCTGGTTTTACATCAGACCAACCCTTTGAAATTGCTATATGCTGATTATCCATATTACCAAAGTAAAAAGCTGCTCTGTTTTCTGGTTCTTTGTATAACTCATATTCCATACCACAGGCCATGGATAAATCAACTGGAATCCATCCAATTCCTTGAAAGTAAATTTCTGCCCACCAATGTTTTTGTACGTTTTTATTTGCATCAACTAGTACTCCACTTATTGGAATGGCTGGTACTCCTTTTGCTCTTGCTAATGCACAAAAAAGTATAGTTATATCGTATGCATCAGTTTTTTGTTCTTTTAGTGCATCCAGTGGGAATCTATCCTGATTTATTTCTGGGAGAAATGTAAAATTACTAATTATGTAATCGTATATAAGCTTAGCTTTTTTATATGGATTAGTTTCTTTTCCTGTGATTTTAGAAGCAAGAGCAATAATTTCTTCTGCATCAGAGGGTACGCAAGGATCAGGATTTAAGTGAATTGAATATAGTGCCTTGTTTTTTTCTGAAAGTTGGGTAACCTTTGCAGGATTAATTGATGTTGTTACAGAATAAACGGGTATAACGAAATTTTGTTTAAATACAATTTTTTCATTTGGTTCTTATGAATCATGTTTTGCATAATGAATTATAGATTTATTGTAATTTTCAAATACTGGTAAAGGATCACATTCTGTCATTTCAATATAAGGTTGGGATGCAGAAGGTTGTGGTCTTGGAACTCGTAGGGTAATCAAAGAACCACTGGTAGCTTGTATGTCGGAAACATCTACTGCCAGTTGAACTAAATAAGTTCTCTTTGCGTCTAATTTTTTTTCTCCTGTTGGATATGTTACATTTATTTTTCGTCTGTTGCTTTCACCTTTATCGGTTTTAACAAAAAAATATCCTGTTATACTGCTATCTGGAACTCTAACTCTAATTTCTGTATTGCTCCAGTATTCATAGTCAAAATCTGAATCAAAAGCTTTTATGAAATTTTCTTCTATATTTTGAGATGAAGGACTCTGGTTTTTATTTTCCATCCATTGTGGTGTAAAGTACACAGCTGAATCGTTGCGTAGAGAACCAAAGTTGTCACCTTTTATGGTTATAACTTGTCCTACAGAAGCGTTGGCTGGAGTTTCCGAAAAAATCATGGGTAAAGAAGATTTTTTTTCTTGGCGAACTGCAATAGGAATGTTTTCTTTATTTGCAAATATTGAAGGCTGGGAACTTCCATTTGCAGTGATTACAAAAACTAAACCTTCTTTTATGTCTACTGGTAAAAGAACCTTTATTTGTGTGTTGCTCCAAGATAAATATGAAGAATTTGTTAGTGAAGTTCCACCAATTTCAACGTAACTTGTGTCACGAAAATCTCCAAAGCCAGTTCCTGTAATTGTCATTATATCTCCAGGAACTCCAATTTGAGGACTAATTGATGTAATTGTAGGTTTTTCTTTTGGAAACTTTGTAATTAGAAAAATTGTTCCAAAAATAAGAAAAACCAATAAAGCAAGACAAGCTGCCCTTACTAAAGGAAATTTTCTAAAGTAGTAGCTGAATTGGTTTTTCACTGGTCGCTGCCTATGATATATCTCATTGGAAAAGAAAATTCAGTAGTAATAGGAATCTCTCCAAGATTTGATAAAGTTATTTTAACTGATATCTGTTCTTTTTCAGTAAAGTCAGGTCGGAAAACATCTTCTGTAGAGTAAATATTTTCTTCGTAGATTGTAGGAACTCTGGAAGCAGAATAAATACCTTCACTTTTTATTTGCTTTTTATGTGTGTTTCCCACATAGGGCATTGATACTGTAGATATAGCATTGTTAAATACCGAAGAAGCAATATTTATTGGTTGTGTTTGTGGTACACTAGATTTTTTTGTTGAAGTATTTTTTATTGGAATAACTAGTGCAAGAAGTAAAACAGCAGCAACAGTAGCAACCCAAGATAAATTTACAGGTTTAAAAGCCTTGGTCTGAGTAATGGTATTAGAATAATGTAATTTAGCCTGTAATTTTTGAAAACTATCTTCAAGATGCTCTTTTGAAAAATTTATACTAGCGGAATCTTCTTGTAGTAAAGAATGTAAATTCTTGTATTTTTGTAAATCTTTGATGCATGTTTGGCAATTATTTACATGGGATTCATATTCAGTTATATGGGAAAGAGGAATTTCGTTATCAATATATAATGAGTGAATATCTTTTTCAGGGCAAGTAGACATCTTCTTCTCCTATTAATTTAGCCAACTGTTCTCGTGCTCGAAAAACTCTGACTTTAACGTTACCTTCTGTTATTCCTAAAACTCTACCAATTTCTTTATAATTTAAATCGGCATATTCTCGAAGAATTAAAACTACTCTTAGCTTTTCTGGCAACTTGTTTAAAGCTTCTTTTGCTTTGCTAATTGCCTCTGCTTTTAAGTAATCTGTTTCACCTGAATCTTGCTTGCGTTGATCTTCGTATAAAGCTTTTTCATAAGCCTTTTTTTCACGACCTTTTCGCTTAGCATAATTCAATGAAGCATTCTTTACTACACGAATTAACCAATACTTTGCATCATTTAAAGATGGAAACACCATTGCCTTTTCATTCATTTTGATAAGGGAATCGTGTACAATATCTTCTGCCGCTTCTTCATCGTTTACAATTCTATATGAAACTTTGTACAACATGTACATGGTAGCGTCATATATTTTTCTGAAGTCGGCTGAATCTGCTCCGTTTAATTGGCCAGATGAATCTCCTTCTGTTAAATTTAACAATCTATCCCCCAAAAAAGTTACAAAAATTTATAAGTTATATACGCTTCCATATAGGTCCATTAGGTGTATCTTCTATAACAATACCTCTTTCTTTTAATTGATTGCGAATTTCATCTGCTCTTTCAAAATTCTTTGCCTTTTTACAAGTTGTTCTTTCTTCTATAAGTGCTTGAATTTCTTGGGCTTCAGGATCCTCATCATTATTTACAGAGGTAACTTGTTGTTGCTGAGTTTTATATATTTCTAACGCATCATTTAACAAATTTAACGAAAGTACTAAATCCATTTTTGCTACTGCACCTAAAATTTCTTGTGGTTGCAAAGAATTATTTTTTATTAATGTTTGCAAAGCAGATAGAGCTTGAGGTGTAGCTAAATCGTTTTCTAAAGCTGCCTTAAATTTTTCAAGGTAGGGTAGTAATTCTGGATTATCTAAAGCAACATGACTATCAGGAAGTTTTCCTTGGTTTTGGTCTATTATTTTTGCTAATCTTTGGAGTAATGCTTTTCTAGCATTTTTTGCTCCGTCCATAGCAACCCAAGAAAAAGCCACTTGGCTTCTGTAATGGGCTCCTAGCAAAAAGAATCTGTAATCTAAAGGATCATAACCCTTGTCTATCAATGATTGAAGGGTTAAAAAGTTACCAGAAGATTTCGACATTTTACCTTCTTGTTCCTTAGAGTCTTTGTCCTTTGCTATAACAAGAAATTCGTTGTGAAGCCAATAATTTACCCATTTTTTTCCAGTAGCACCTTCAGACTGAGCAATTTCGTTTGTGTGATGAATTGGAATATGGTCAATTCCTCCAGTATGGATATCAATTTGTTCCCCAAGATATTTCATACTCATTGCTGAACATTCAATATGCCACCCTGGATAACCTCTGCCCCAAGGTGAATCCCAATTTAAAGCTTGATTTTCAAATTTACTTTTTGTAAACCAAAGAACAAAGTCAAAGGGATTTTTTTTGTTTTGGTCAATATCAATTCTTGCTCCAGCTTTTAAATCATCAAGGTTTAAGCAAGCTAGTTTGCCGTAATCAGGAAAGGTGGAAACGTCAAAATATAAGTTGCCTCCAGACATATAGGTGTGACCGTTTGCTTCGATTCTTTTGATAAGGTCTATCATATCTTGCACGTGTTCTGTGGCTTTACAAATCACATCTGGTCGACGAATGTTAAGACGGTCAATATCATTGAAAAATGCATCGGTATAAAACTGAGCTATTTCTAAAACAGATTGACCTCGTTCTTTTGCAGTTTTAACCATTTTATCTTCCCCGTCGTCACTGTCCCCAGAAAGATGACCTATGTCGGTAACATTCATAACATGAGTAATATCGTAGCCAAGGTAACTAAGAGTTTTATCTAGAATATCAAGAAAGATATAAGCCCTAAGATTGCCGATGTGGGCATAATTATAAACTGTTGGACCACATCCGTAAAAACCTACTTTTCCTTGATGAATTGGAATGAATTCTTCCATTTTTCGGCCCATGGTATTGTATAGACGTAAAGACATATGCCCTCGCTTTTTATTTGAAAATAGTTTATAATTTCTCTGTACAAAACTGGAGAAATACCAATGTATTATAATGTAAGGAAAATAACAGAAAATTTCAATATGCAAGGCAATTTCCAAGGTCAAATTTTGCAAGATGAGTCTATGGCTGAACGTACCACATTTAAAATTGGAGGAAAGGCTGATCTGCTTTTAGAACCAATGGATATTCCTTCTTTGAAGCTAGCAATTCTAGAGTTAAATAACGCTGGGATTCCCTTTGTAATTGTGGGTGGAGGCTCTAATATTGTTGTGCCAGATCAAGGTTTACGCTACGCTGTTATTTCTACTAGAGCATTGTGTTCAATTAGTCACCAAGAAGTGGAGGGTGAAACCTATTTATCTTGTCAATGTGGTTGTACAATTCAACAAATAACCGAATATTGCCAAAAGCACAATTTAGGTGGCTTAGAAAATTTTGCAGGTTTACCAGGAACTGTTGGTGGTGCATTGTACATGAATGCTAGATGTTACGATAAATCATTTAACCAAATAGTAAAATCAATAAATTTTCTGGAAGAAAAAACTGGTAGCGAAGGAACATATTTTTATGACTCAGCAGATTGGGATTACAAAAAATCTCCTTTTCAAACTAGTTTAGCTTCTTCTGTTATTATAGAAGCTGATTTTTTTGTAAAACCTCTTGTGGGCAAAACAGATATTCAGGATTCACTAGATAAAGCTTCTGGATTTATTCAAGATCGTAAGCAAAAAGGTCATTTTGATTATCCTTCTGCAGGTAGCGTATTTAAGAATAACAGGGAATTTGGTAAACCTTCTGGACAGATTATAGATCAACTAGGTCTTAAAGGAATGACTTTAGGTGGTGCTAAAGTAGCTCCTTGGCATGGTAATTTTATAATTAATACAGGAAATGCTTTAGCAAAGGATGTAAAGGCCTTAGTAGAAAGAATTCAGGCGGAAGTAAAAAGCAAAACAGGCTTTGTTTTAGAGCCTGAAATAATCTTTTTATCAGACACAAAAACCTTATAACCTTATTCAAAATAGCCGATAACATAATTGACAAATAGGCTTGATACTAAATATAATTAAAATAAGTATTCAAGTGGGGGCTTATAGTGTTACAACTTTCATTTGTAAACTTCAAAAAAGATTCGTACATCCTAGTGGAAGGAAAGCCATGTGGGGACAGATTTTACATTATTCGTACTGGTACTGTGCGCTGCCTAAGGGAACGTCCAGGTGCAGCTGTAGTTAATTTAGGTCCTGGTGATTTTATTGGCGTTATTCCCTGTATGTCTGGACATAATCAGATTGAAACAGTTATTGCTACAAGCGATGTTGTGGCTATTGCAGTTCGTCGTGACCAATATTCTGAATTAATCCAGCAAAATACCCCTGTTGCTATGAAGATTATTCGCACCTTTGCAAATAAGATGCGTACAATGAACGAAAAACTTACTCAGCTAGCTTTAAGAAATGTTACAGTACCTTCTCCTGCACAAATTTTTCAGGTAGCAGCTTGTTATGATAAAATGGGATGTTTTGCTCCTGCTGTTTATGCATATTATCAATATTTAAAAGCTTGTCCAACTGGACCTAATGCAGAAGAAGCTAAGCGAAAGTTTTTAGCTTTAAAAGCATCTTCTGGGGCAGTTCATTTTGAACCTTCCGCTCAAGACCACGTAAGAGACTATCCTAAAGGCGCAATGATTTTTTCCGAATGCCAAAGTGGTCAAGATATGTTTATTATTCAAGAGGGGCAGGTTAAAATAACAAAGGTTGTGGATAATAACGAAGTAATACTGGCTGTGCTAAAAAAAGGTGATTTTTTCGGGGAAATGGCATTGCTAGAAGATAAGCCTAGATCTGCCAGTGCTATTGCTTTTGAATCTTGTCGTTTGATGGTAGTGAACAGAAAAAACTTTGACCAAATGGTTGCAACTCAGTCTCAGTTAATTGCAAGGCTTACCATTACTCTTTCAGAACGGCTTTGGGCAATGGAAAGGCAACTTGACAATACTTCTCTTCACAATCCTGTTCACAGAATGGTGGATATGCTTTCTTTGCAATTAGAAAAAGAAAAGTTCTTTCCTTCTGTTGGGGTTAAAGTTCAAAAGCAATTTGATTTAACAGCTCAAGATATTGCAAATATGTGTGGAATTCCCCATGATGAACAATGGAGTATTATTCAAGATTTTTTGAAAATTTCTTCAATAAAGCAGAATGGAGATGGAAAAATATTGATTTCAGACTGCAACGAAATTATTAAAGCTGCAGCCTTTTATCGTAAACAAATATAAGAGGAATCAATAATGCTTTTTAAACGTCCTTATTTTTGTGTTTTGCTTTTATTGTTTATTTTAACTGTTAGTCCAATATTTGCAACAGAAGAATCAAGTAATAATTTACCAAATGGATATTCTACTGTAACATTGGGAATGTCTGTAGAAGAAGCAAAAGAGGCCTTAAAAAAAAGCCCTGCCTTTGGATATAACGGAAATCAAGATGTTTCCTTATTACCTGGTGAAAATCGAACATTAATTACCACTGATGGAGTTCTTTTTTTTAACGAATGTTGGTTTCAGTTTGATAATGATAGATTATACATTATTACATTAAATCTAAATCCTGAGCAAATAGATTATTATAGTATTTTTAAGACTTTGTGTGATAAATATGGGGAACCTATTTCTCTTTCCCCAGAAAAATCTGAATGGAATAATGGCACTGTTCAAATGGTTTTAGAACGTCCATTGGCTCTAAAATATACTGATGTAGCTGTATTTAATGAACTTCAGGAATCTTCTAATGTTAGAGAATCGGCACAAGAGTTCAATCGACAAAATTTTTTGGATAGTTTATGAAAAAAATAAGTATTGTAATTAGTTTTATTCTTTTAATAATTAGTGTTTCTTGTGCCAAGGGTACGGGGCTTGAAACGAAAGTTATTCAACTTTCAGCTGTAAATGGTTCAGTAATTGATATTACTGTGGAAATTGCAGATACAGATGAATCTAGAGCAAAAGGTTTTATGGGGCGCCAAGAGATTCCAGAGGGGACTGGAATGTTGTTTGTCTTTGAAAAGAGCCAAATGTTGCGTTTTTGGATGAAAGATACACCACATCCTCTTTCTATTGCATTTATCGATTCAAAGGGAGTAATTCAAAATATTTATGATATGACACCCTTTAGTCAGTCAAATTGGAGCAGTACAGGTTTTGTGCAATATGCATTAGAAGTTCCACAGGGGTGGTTTGAAAAAGTCGGAATAAAAGAAGGGGATTATTTAATCCTTGATTCCATAAAATAAAGTTATAAAACTGATTATTGATATTTTTTTAGCCTATTATAATTGTTCAATCATATTTGAAGCAATAACATCGTTGGGGTCGAATTCCAAAACTGTTAAAAAATATTTTTTCGCTTCTTCTTTGTTTCCCATCTTTAATTCTAAATAACCCATGTTGGACATGATTTTAGTGTTTTCAGGTTCAAGAGACAGGGCAGAAATTAAACATTCTCTGCTTTCTTTGAATTCTCCTAATTCTAAGTGACAAATAGCTAGTTCATTTAGGGTATCTACTTCTGTACTACCACACTCAATGGATTTTTCAAATGCTAATTTTGCATCTTGCCATCTTTCTAGTCTGCGTAAACCCCAACCTAAAATAAACCAAGCATTCCAAACTGTAGGATTTTTTGCTAGGAATTCGCGAATTTCTTCTATACCTTGCTCTTCTTTTCCCATGGATATTAACTCAAAGGCAGCCTTAAATTGTTCATCTTCTAAGTTTCGTGAGTTTATATTCCTAAGTATTTCCTTTGCACGGTCTTCCTTATATTTTTGATTTTCATCCATATCTTCTTGCGAAAGATTAGAAGTTAAGGAAAGGTAAGTTTCAAAAGAGCTTTTCGCTTTTATATAATTTTTTTGTCTTAGAAAAAAGAACCCTGAATTAAAAAAAACATCTGGGGGAGGTGCTTCTTTTTCCATAGCTTGTTTGTAATATCTAAAGGCGGATTCATCGTAGGCATCTGCGTCTTCATCTAAACCAGATTTTCTGTAGGATTCACCTCGTTGGTCAAAGAAAATAGCTGTGTTCAATATTGTAACTGTATCTTCTGGATCGATTCCACGGAGTGCATCAAATATTTCCTCTGCAATATCAAAATCCTCGTTTCTAGCTTTTAGAATTGCAGCTTCTGTAAGTTCTTTTTTTATTTCAGGACGTGCAGCTAAAATTAGTTTTCGGTAATAGTCTAGATTTTCGTTGTGGGTATCGTAAGCTAAAACTGTAAGAATTCCTGCAAAAATCATTTCAGGGGTTAGTTCTGAAATATCGATTTTTTCTTGGGTTGCAGATTTTTTTTGCACAGGTAAGGGAATTGAATAATCAATTTCCAAAGCATTATCTGATAACTTAATATTTTCTGGTAAGTTCAAAAAGAATATTGAATCAAGAGGATTAAAACTGCTCATAAATTACCTACGTGATTATTCGGATTGATTAGATGCACCTACTGGTTCAGAATGATAACTTGAAAGTTGTTTTTTTCTAATACCAGATAAGTATGTATTTATGTGTAATTTGTAGGACATAGGAATTTGCGTTGAATCATATTGAATACAAACTACAATAATATCTTTTCGACCTTGAACAGGTTCTGTTTTAACTATCATACCTGGTAAGGTTATCATTTCTTGGGGTTCATCAAAATCTAATCGTAAAATAATAGCCTTGTTGTTTAAAAATTGGGCAACACCTTGAAGTATTATTTTTGCACCAGAAAAAGAAATGTCACGGACAATACAATGTCTAGGTACATTATCAATGAAAACAATAGTTTCTGATCGTACAAGATTTAGCTTTCGTTTAGCATCATCTGTAAGAATAATACGTTCATCTTTTCTCCGTAATGAATTGATGTTAGCATCCAATAATCGACCAATAAGTTCAATCAAATCATCTGGTGGCCTTTGTACATAAGATAAAGATACAACTACAAGTTCAGGAGAATTCATGTAGGGAACAATTTCTACAACTTTGGCATTAACAAAAAAGTATAATGGTTGCTTATCAGCTTGTAAGAAACAGAAACGAAGGTTTACAGTTCCTTTTTCCTGAGAAAGTTTAGAATATGCTCCCCCCTTAGAGCCAATGATTATTTTTGCTCCCATAAAAGAGGTGGAGTTTATTATACATGGCCATTGAGAATCTGTACACTTAATATAAATTTGACGAGGGTCAAGATTGAGAGTCTTAATTACCTCTTTAGAAAATGTAACTTCCTTATCGCGGTATAATTCATAATATCTTGTAAGCTGTTGACTAGTTACAATGCCCATATAGTAATAATAAAATATATTAGGTTATTGGTCAACTCATATTTATCAGAAAATGTCCTTGAAAGCAAATATATTTGCAACACTTCTTGCTTTATAATTACTTATTGATTCATTTTTTATTTCCATAGAGGCTGAACCACCTCCATCAAGTTGTAATGCATCTTTTGCACCTGCTTTTTGCAAGATTAATGCACATTCTTCAAAGGTAAGACCTGTACTTTTAGTTTTTCTTTCACCTTGGCAAAATAAAATATAAAGTTTATCCTGGTTTTCGTTTATTCCAACAGCCATTCTAGAATCAAAGGAATAATTTTTAAACGGAATGATTTGATTGTCTTTCAAAATTGTAAAAAATCCACCAAAGGCATATTCTGCGTTATTAGGAACTTGAATTTGGGAATCATATATTACAGCTTTATAAGTTGAATTTTCTGTGGAAAAAAAGGCTAGGGCAGCATATTTTTCTACTGCAGGTGAAAGAACAATTCCTTGGTTGATGTATAACCCTACAAGTTTTCTTTGAGAGTTAAGTCTTCCCTTTGGATATAAAAAAGGTGTAGCGTTTACTGCGAAAATCGAATCACTTTGTTTAAGAAATTCTTTTACAGTTAACCCTTTATTTGTTCCATCAGATTTTATATCATTTATAGAAGGGTAGGAAATTAAATCAAGGTTTTGCTTTAAATCAACCATTATCATATCCCATTTCAAAGGGATGTTTTTTTCTATGTAGCTTAATAAACTTATTCCAGAAGATATTTCTTTCCAATTCCACTGTTCAGGATATAACTGAATATTTTGCCTAATGTGGTTATCTTTTAAAGTTGGAAGGGATACACAAGATATAAAAAAGAATAAGCAACTTAGGGTTATAAAAAAGAGCTTTAGTTTAATTACCAAAGCTCTTTTAAAAAGAATTATATTTTTCATACAAAAAAGATGAATTATTCAGCCCAATCCATAAGTATGTTTACAAGAATCTTTTTCCACTGAATACCTTCGCCTTCAACAATTTCAGAAAGGTCTCTGTATAAAGCAGGTTTAATTGCAATAGCAGGTTCACCTTCTATTGCATTAAAATCTCCAAGTTCTACTACAGTTGCCCAAGCAACAGTATTAAATTGTTCTTTTGTATAGGTTTTTTTACCGTAGATTGGCTTATAGTCCCCTGAAGATTCTGGATCTTGGGCAAGGATAATTGTTAAACCCTCTGTAGAATCATATCTAGCGTATAGTTCTGCAATAGAAATATTTTCTGTTGTTGCACTTCCTTCGCTATCATCATCTGCTCCAATTGGAATCTGCAAGTTTCCAACTTTTTCTGGGTTGTACTGATACCACTTATCCACATAAAAATTCTTAAGTTCTTCTACTGCACTGCAACTTACAAAAAGTCCTACAAAAAATGTAGCAAGCAAAATAGTTAAAATACAAAGTGATTTTTTCATATGTTCACCTCCAAAATTTGTTTTATTATACATTTAAATAGAAAATCTGTAAAGGAATAACAACTTATATGTAAAATAAAAAAGGGCTGCCCTTTGTAAAGTTACTGAAATAAAGAACAGCCCCTGACTTTTTGAAAAAAAATTATTGAATTACAATTATGTTATCAGTTTCGTCAATAACACGAGGAGTTTCTTGTAGAGTTAAAGAAGTTCCAAATTTCCATTCTTCTGGAAAGCCTTCCACCATACCTCTAGGGGCACCCATATCGTAATCAAAGGTATTAACATAGATTTTGTAGCCTGTAATATCTTCTGGATACCCAAGAGAAGCAGCACTTATTGTAAACCATATCATTCCTGGTTCATCTTGCCACTCTGTAGTAGGTGTATAGTTACTCCAATCCATTTCAGCAAAACCATCTCCGTCTTCGTCCATTGTCCAGTTGACAGCAGGTGAATTTGTTGGAGCAGGAGTAATTGCTTTTCCCAGTGTTGTAGCATCTGCCCCTTCGCTAGAATAAAAGGCTGCACCCCAACCATTAGATTGGTACATATAATCCCACCTAAAACCATTAGGTAATGTGTAATTATATCCTGGATGATATTGGCAACCCTCTTGTTCTGGTTTACCTATAAAAATATGGAAAATAGTGTGGTCAAAAATATTTGTTGTAGGATTCCATGTCTTTGATAAATTTTTCATTTTTACACCTAATCGAATATCATTTCCAGAACGATATACATCCACACCTACAATATCCATTTGGCCTTTAAACTCAGTTCGTGTTGGTAAAGTTACTTTACCTTTTGCAGCTCCAACCCCATTATCGTCTTCTACTGGGTCTGTAACGCAGGATTCTTCAACAAGGGTAAATGGTCTTAGTATAGTAAAGTTTTTTTGTGTAGAATAAATTGTATAACCATCTTCTGAGTCTAAAATTAATTGTACAGAGATTTTTCCATTAGAAAGACCAGAAACATCTACTTCTGATTCAAATTCCGTGTTTGCAGTTACAGTTACACTGGTTGCATTTGTATAATCGCTATTTAATACAATTTTAACTGTACCATTATGGCTAGCAATTCCTTTGATTAATGCCTTGTTGCCAGTAACTTCTTCTGTTGGAACTTCGTTAATAGTTACAGTATGATCACTTCCTTGAATTTCTGTACCTGCTTCTGTTAGTAAAAAAATACCAAAACTTTGACCTGGCATTACTAAGTTTACCTTGCCTCCAGTGTTTACCGTAAAAGTCTCTGGTAAAGAATCTCCATCTTGACAATCTGAAACTTGGTTTAGTAAAGTGAATTTGTCACCTGCCAAAAGATTTGCATATTTTGCATCTAAAACTTTTGCAGTAGATGCTGTGTTCATAATGTAAATAGCTTTGTTTTTTGTGCCTTCTGTTACAACATTACCTTGTTCATCTTTTTCTCGAACTACATAGGCAAATAAACCGGCTGTATCATCTGTATCCTCTAAAACATAAAGGGTATTGTATCGGAAAACTCGATTGTCCTTACGCATTTTTATTAAGTTTTGGCAAAATTTAAACCATTCACCTGTTGTATCAAAATAATCTTGTGTTTGAGTTAATCCTTCTGATTTAAAGCTACCTGCAAACATACCAGCTCTACATTCACCTGCAAAGCCTTGTTCGGTACCATAATATATCTGTGGAATTCCGGGTATCGTAAAAATAATACCATATGCGGCTTTTATAAGAGGATCATTTCCATACATCAATTTTCCAAATCTTTCAGTATCATGGTTATCAATAAAAGTTACCATTTTATCTGGATTTCCATAATCTACACTTGAAGTATGCCTGTAGCGATTTTGTAATACATCAGAAATATTACTGGTTTTCGTTCCTTGACTTATGGTGTCTACAATGGCAAATCTAAGTGGGAAATAAATTATAGAATCCATTCTTTGAGTACCACTTTGACTTTGGGTATAACCACTTACAATTTTTTCGTCTGTAGACCAAGCTTCACCAAAGTTAATAAAATCCTCTTTACCAAGTGTTGCTGCATGAGGTCTAATTCCTAAGTTTCCAGATTCTGTTGAATTAATAAAGTCTTCAAAAAATTCTTCTTCTACATAATAAACAGTGTCTATTCTATAACCATCGATATTTGTTTTATCAATCCAATATCTAAAATAGCCACGTAATAAGTTTTGAACTACAGGATTTGCTGTATTTATATCATCCAAATCACTAGATTGCCAAATGTAACGTTGAGACAAATCTGTAAAATTATAAATACTGGCGTTAAAGTTGTAAAATGAATTATTTCTAAATTCATCTGGAGTAAGTTTTGTTACATCATTAAAAGCCCAGGGAAGTTGTTCTGGATGTTTGGATGGAACTGAATCAGGGTTTAACTTAAATTCATTTTCTGTAATTCCACTTTTAAGTAATTTTTCAGATATAGAAAGTTGACTTTGAATTTTTTGGTAATCCCCAACATGATTTACAACAATATCTTGAATTACATACATTCCTCTTTCGTGAGCAGCATTTACAAGACTTTGGTAATCTTGCAAAGTTCCCATATGTTCATCTACCTTTGTAAAATCACTAGCCCAATAACCATGAAACCCGTGGTAATTTCCATCTGCCACTTGATTTTTTATGGGAGGTGTAATCCATATTGCTGTAGCTCCAAGACTTTGGATATAATCTAGCTTTTGTTCTATGCCTTTTAAATCCCCACCATTGTAACTAGAAGCAGGCTGACCAGTTAAAACAACTGATTCATCATATTCATTTCCATTTTGGTCAATTAAATTAGGGCTTTTGTCATTAGAAACATCTCCATTATAAAATCTATCTGTTAAAATAAAATAAATAACTTGATCTTGCCAATTTGGAGATGCTAAAGTTGTGCCAGAATAATCAGTGCTTCTATCTAAGTCGAAATCAAAGCAAGTCATAGCATAATTTTTGCTACCATCTTTTTTTACTGCTACGGCACGAATTATACATTGTTGATTAACTTCAAAAGGACCAGTGTATTCAATTGAATTTTCATCTGGTGCATCGAGATTTGTTTCTTCCGCAGCATCTTGTGGAGTAATTATAGTGTAATAAATTTTTTCTGCATCTGGACAATTAATTGTTACTGTTTGAGCTTCTTTAAAAAAACCACCGATAGGGGAAAAAGCAGGTACAGTTTTTTCAGTTGGTTTTGAAGAAAGTTTACCATCGGAAGGTTGCTTACAACTACCAAATATTAATATTGTTATGATTAATAAGATAGAAGTAATAATAGATTGTCTTTTATACATATTACCTCCTTATGTCTAAAAGATATAATTATTAATAAAATCTTGATTAAAAACCATAATAGGCTTTGAATAAGAAGAGAGAACATCATATAAAATGCTGTTCTCTCTTCTTCTTAATTAAAATTGAAAATAAAAAAATGCTAGTTTACTGAGCAATTATACGAACCTTCTGAAACATCGATGGTAACTTCGTAACTTGGATTTTCACCACTTGGAGTTACTGTATATTTACCATTGGCAGAATAGTTAATTGTTCCAGGTTCATATGATGTTTCATCTTCACCTGAAACTTGAACAACCTTAACTTCCTGAGAAGTTTCCACATCTTTATTCATTTCGATTGTATAAGGACCAAAGGTTGCAGTTCCAGTTTCGTCTGCAGTAGCGAATCTATTTGTTTTTTCAACAGCAATAGCTGCCTTTTCTGCATTTCCCCAAGAAGCGAAGGGCCATTCATCCCAATTCCATGCATTACCATTAATAAAAAGAACGTCACCTTCTAGTAAACCTGTAACAACAAATGTGAAAGTTACATTAATTTTTTCTACAGCGATTTCAGCATCAGTTTCCATTGCCTGACCTGGCCATGAACCTTCGTTAAAATTTGTAGAAGTTGCTTTTGGATCCCAAGCCCAAATGTTAAGTTCAAAAATTGATTCTGGAGCATAAATATAAACACCTAATTTATTTTCACCTTCTCCAATAGCTTTTTCAGGGCAATCAGTTCTTGTACTTTCAATTAGCTTGCTTTTGTCTTTTCCATCCCAAAATAACTTTACAGTTCCAGAAAGTGGTGCATTATAGTTTGCAGTTTGAATTGAACCATTGTTTACTAAAAGAGCTACTTCTTCTGTTTCTTCTTGAGCTGTAGAAGTATCAAGCTCAACATACCACCAGTAACCAGCAATATTTTGGTTTATAACTGGCTTCGCAGGTTCTTTTGGATCATCTCCACTGGAATTTGCACACCCAATACATAAAATTATAGCAATAGCTATAACCAACGATAAAAACTTGTTTTTTAACATAGTTTTCCTCCTAATAAATATAGTATGATTTGATTATACACTATATTATGTAAAAATCAAACTATATTTCTTTGAAATCATACAAAATTTATTAGAAAATATTAATATGACTATAGAGGAACAAGAGAAATATGTATATTCTAGACTAAGACAAGAAAGGGAACATAGAGGTATTTCTCAACTGGAACTTTCTTATTCCTCAGGAGTTTCCCAAAATATGATTACCTATATTGAAACAGGGAAGAGAACTCCTACGCTTACAACAATTTTTAAATTGTGTAATGCAATGAACTTAGATGTGTCATCAATATTTCCTGGAAATGAAGCAGAAAAAGAAAAAGCAAAGCAAACAGTAATTGATTTAGTTAAAAAATATATGTAAAACCTGTGCAAAAGGTTTTTTCTTTACATATAATTTAAAATATGAAGAAAATTCCTATAAATATTTTATTTACTTTTTTTTGTTTTTTTGAAAGTTTTATTTTGTTTTCACAACCTTTGTATAACTTCCAAGACAAAAATTTTACTGGAATTAATAAATCTTCCTTTGGGGTATTTTCTTCGGATTATGATAGTTTTTTAAGTTCATTATTTTGGCAAAAAACCACAGCAGATAATCTTTCTGTATACAGTGGAATTGATGAAAATACATTAAATATTGGTTTTTCAAAAAATCTTACAGAAAATTTATATTCCGCCTTTTTATTCCAAGAAAAAATCACAAATTATAAATGGTGGCCTCAAAACATGACAGATGAATCATGGACAGTTTTGATGGCATGGAAAAGTTTTATGGCAAAGGCTGGTTATTATGATTATTGCATTTCCGAAGGATTGGGAACTGCATTACCTTATTTGTTTTTAGGCAATAAATGGCAAATAAAAGATAATGAATTACACTGTACTTTAGGATTTGATGTTGCAATGCAATTTGGAAGTGGAAATAAAATGGACGTATTTCAACCGAAAGCCCATTTTCTTTTTTCCTTTGGAAAAAATCAGGATGAAGGATTAATTCTAAAATATAGAATCATGGGAACCTATGCTTCTGCCCATAACATAACTAACGTAAACAATGCACCTTTGCTTCATGAGTTTTTTGTTAGTTACGGAAAAATATGGAAACTCTTACCAAATTTATCTGTTGGAATAAAACCAATTTTTGCTTTGAACCTAAATGCCATAAATCCAACTAAAATGTTAATAAGTTTTCTTCCTTCAAAAAATGAATTTGACTTGTATTTTGCTTTTCCCTTGGCTCTAAAAATTTATCCAACGGAAAAACAAATCTTTTCTTTTGTTACGTCTATAAAAATTGATATTTTTTATGCTTCTTATGATCATTTAGGTTACAATGGATTAGGAGGAAATAATTATTCAGGTTGGGTTCCAGGAATAGGTTTTGGAGTAGGGGGTAGATTTGCTTTTTCTGATAAATGTTTTTTAGATTTTGGTATTAACTATACGGCAATTCCACAAGTTACAAAAGATTTAAATGAACATGAATATGAATTAAAAAATGTTTCAGTTCAATCTTTACTAGAATCTCCTTTTACAGTAAGTCTTCAAATTAACTTTTAATCAATTCAACAAAAATCAAAAATTCTTTGGTTTCAGTTTTATTTTAATTCTTCCTTGCTTAAAAACTGTTTTTCAAAAAGACTTGGATTTTTTATTACTGTTAAGATGTTTTGTGGGAATTGTGAAAACTCACTTATTGTAGATGATCTTTTTTATGATGAATATGAAACTAAAATTGAACAAGAAGAATTTTTTGTAGTAATTGAAAAAAAGGTATTATTCTGTAGAACCCTTTGTAAAATCTGTATACTTTATAAAAATTGATTCAATATCATCTAAAAAAGTTTCTCTTAACTGCTTTTTTAATCTGTATAAATCTGCTGATGTCATATTGATGTTGGAAGGATTTTTTTCATTTTGCTCGATTTATATGCAAAAAAAGAAGGGCTTGTACTTAGCATTGAGGCAAAAAAAATTGCAGAGCAATTTATTCAGCAAATATGGCAAAATCCTTCTACTGATTTTGCAAATGGACGAACCATTAGAAAATTTTTTGATGCAGTAGTTAGAAAGAAAAATTCTCGAGTGATAACGTTAAAAGAAAATGAAAGAACAAAGGAAATTCTTACAACTATTACAAGCGAAGATTTTTTGTTTAATGAAGGTGAAATCACATTATGATAAAATTTGCCAATTCAGAAAATAAACAAGTCTGGCAATCAGAATCACAGAGTAAAGAAAGAACTTCATCAAAGATGCAAGTTTTTCCTCGGTTTTGCATAGATTGTGGAAGTCCACTTGAACTTGGAGATGTTTTTTGCTCTGAATGTGGAAGTAAAATTGAGCAAATTGAAAGTGTAGTTGAAGTAGAAGTTAATGAAGAAAATATAGTTGAAAAGAATCCTGTAAATATTTCTTCTGACCGCATGGCTTCTATTTTAGAAACTAATAAAATTAAATCAGGAGAAATAGAGGAAGAACAAAGACAATCTTCAATATCAGCAATTTCTATCATAACAGAAACAAATGAAGAAAAAGCAAAAAAACAATTAGAAGAAAAAGCCAAAATACTAGGATATTATATTCATACAAATTTATATATGACTCAGTATTTAATAATAGAAAATATTCAAAATAATAATGTAAAAGCATCTGTTAAAACAACTTTTTCAAATGGTGGTTATTCAACTGAGTTTTATGAAGGAACATTATCTGGTAACGAGTTGCATTTACATA
>JAGAOP010000049.1 GCA_017623685.1 Spirochaetaceae bacterium | reverse complement strand
TGTTTTTTTTCTTCTTTTCTGTTATACTTTTCATAAGGTTTCTTTCCTCCGTTATTCTTTTTGGTGTGGTAACAAAATTATAACAGTTCAAAGAAACCTTTTCTTTTTTTATTTTGGCGACATTATATTTTACTGCTTACAAAGTCAAAATTTTTTTTATAATATTATTGACATAATTTTAAAAAACTGGTATAAAAATAAAACCTTGCGGATGTCATATAACGGCTATTATCTCAGCCTTCCAAGCTGATGACGTGGGTTCGACTCCCATCATCCGCTAAAAGCCTTGCTTATGCAAGGTTTTTTTTTGCACTAACCAACTTTCATTAAAATTTTTTTGCTAATACAAAAGACTATACATAAAGACATCTTCACATCTTGAATAAAAACTCTGTCCTCGATATGATAATTATATTATGTTAGATTATAGATTTATCAAAGAAAACTTAGAAGCGGTTAAAAAAAATATTTCTAATCGCAACATGAATGCAGATGCAGATTTAGTTGTTAGCCTTTTTGATAAAAGAACAGCTTTAACAACAGAAGTTCAATCATTGCAGCAAAAACGTAACGAAAATGCAAAAGCAATGAAGGGCAAACTAGAACAAGATCAAAGGCAAGCCCTTATCGAAGAAGGTAAAGCAATAAAAGAACAAATTGCTAATTGTGAAAAAAAACTTGCTGAAATAGAAACAGAATTAGATGAAGCTGGAAGAAAAATTCCAAACATGGCTCATTCAGATGCTCCTGTAGGTTCCCTTGATTCAGAAAATTTGGAAGTGAAACAAGTTGGAAAACCTAGAAACTTTGGCTTTAAGCCTAAAGATCATGTTCAACTAGCCCAAGATTTAGACTTAGTAGATTTTGATGCTGCAACTAAAGTTTCTGGGAATAAATTTTATTATCTTAAAAATGAAGCTGTTTTTTTGGAACAAGCCCTTGTTATGTATGCAATGAATATTCTTCGCAAACACGGCTTTACTCCTTTTATTACACCGGATATTGCAAGAGAAGAAATCCTTCAAGGAATAGGCTTTAACCCTAGAGGAAATGAATCAAATGTTTATTCCCTAGAAGGAGAACAATCATGTCTTGTAGCTACAGCAGAAATTACATTAGGTGGCTATCATTCTGGAGAAATTCTTCCAAAAGAAAAGCTACCTTTGATGTATTGTGGTCTTTCCCATTGTTTTAGAAGAGAAGCAGGAGCTGCTGGGCAGTTTTCAAAAGGATTATACCGAGTTCACCAGTTTACAAAGCTTGAAATGTTTGTATATTGCTTACCAGAACAGTCTGATTCAATTCATGAAAAGTTACGCCAAATTGAAGAAGAAATTTTCCAAGGTTTAGGTATTCCTTTCCGTGTTGTTGATACCTGTACTGGCGACTTAGGTGCTCCTGCATATCGAAAATGGGACTTAGAAGCATGGATGCCTGGTCGTGGAGAAAACGGAGACTGGGGAGAAGTAACTTCCACCTCAAATTGTACTGATTTCCAAGCACGCCGCTTAAATGTTCGCTACAAAGACGACGACGGGAAAAATCGTTTTGTTCATATGCTAAACGGAACAGCTGTAGCCGTATCCCGTGCTTTAGTAGCTATTCTAGAAAATTATCAAAACGAAGATGGAACTATTACAGTACCAGAAGCCCTTGTTCCTTTCTGTGGTTTTGATGTAATCAAACATAAAGGCTAGAACAATGAAAAAGGATGTGAATTATTCTCGAGGAATTTTTTTATTACTATTATGCATTTGTGTGCTTTTAGTTACTGCAGTTCTAAAAGTAACCTCCGAAGTTTTACTTCCGGTTATTATTGCAATAATGCTATCTTTTGTTTTCCAACCAGTTTTAGTATTCTTTAAGAAAAAATTTCACATCCCTAATGTTCTTGGAATAGTTATCATTTTTTTAATATTATTTGCTGCCATATTTTTTATCGGAAACTTGCTTTTCTCTAGTATAAAAACCATCATTTCCGTTTATCCAAAATATGAAGAAAGGTTTGTTTATGTATACAAAGCTGTAGCAGAGATTTTTCACCTATCCTACGATAACGAATCTAGCCTTATTGCAAATCTTTGGAATCAATTAGGAATTCGTAATGCCATTCAATCTTTAGGATTTAAACTTTCCAACAGTTTAATTGATTTTGCAAAAAATCTTACTGTTATAGCATTGTTTGTTATTTTCTTTCTTTCAGAAACAAATTTATTCAAAGAAAAGGCTATAGTGGCTTTAGAAGGGAAGTCCTCTGGTAAAATTATTTCAATGACAAAAGACATTATTCTACAGGTTACTAGATATCTTTCTGTAAAATTCTTTATTTCTTTGCTAACAGGTATTTTTGTTTTTCTAGGAACAATGGTCATAGGTTTAGACTTCCCTATTATTTGGGGATTTTTAGCTTTTGTACTTAACTTTATTCCTAACTTTGGTTCAATAATTTCTGGAATAGTAACAATTATTTTTTCAATTCTTCAATTCTGGCCTTCTCCAGGACCTGTAATTTGGGTTTCCTTTGTTATGTTATCTGTTAATATGATTTTAGGGAATTTTGTTGAGCCAAAAGTTCAAGGAAGAAGTTTAGGTCTTTCACCCTTTGTAATTATTGTTTCATTATCAATTTGGGGTTGGATTTGGGGCTTTATGGGAATGATTCTTGCAGTGCCAGTTACTGTTATCCTAAAAATTGTTTGCGAAAACATAGAATTCCTCAAACCGATTTCAATATTAATGGGTTCAAAAATTCCTTCTAAAACGAATAAAGAAGAAGGTTAAAATATAAATTCCTATTGACAATAAATTACATTTGTACCATTCTCATGATTAGACTGTAATACAGTAGGAGGAACAGAAAAACCGTGAATGGAAGTTCTGTTGTAATTGACCATATTTCAAAAAATTTTGGCAATTTTAATGCACTGGATAACGTACATTTTACAATAAACAAGGGCGAATTTTTTTCTATACTGGGACCTTCTGGTTGTGGTAAAACAACTTTACTACGAATCATTGCAGGATTTGAATTTCCTGACGATGGAATAGTTTTATTCGATGAAAAAAATGTTACTCCCTTACCTCCAAATAAACGACCTTCAAATACTGTATTTCAAAGTTACGCATTATTCCCCCATTTGACAGTTTATGAAAACATAGCTTTTCCTCTTAGAATCAAAAAAATGGACAAAGCACTAATTGACGAAAAAGTAAGAGAATATTTACATCTAGTTCAGCTTGATGCCCACATGAGCAAAAAACCAAATCAACTTTCTGGGGGACAACGTCAAAGGGTTGCTATTGCTCGAGCTTTAATAAATGAACCAAGTATTTTGCTCTTAGATGAACCACTTTCTGCTTTAGATGCAAAATTACGCTCAAATTTGCTAGTTGAACTAGATGCTTTACATGACAAAATTGGAATTACATTTATTTACGTTACTCATGATCAATCAGAAGCTCTTTCGGTTTCAGACAGAATCGCTATAATGAATCAGGGAAAAGTGTTACAAGTGGGTACACCTTTTGAAATTTACGAAAGTCCTGCCACTGAATTTGTAGCACAGTTTATTGGAGAAACAAATATCTTTCCTTCTAGGGTAATGGAATGTGTTCCCTACGAAGAACCAGGTAAACCCTCTGAATTTATGGTTATATTAGAAATTCCACAATTAGGAAATCGAGTTGGAGCAAAAGAAGGGGAAGAAAGTTACATAAAAGTCACTGATTACGAAGAAACTGAAATTGGTCAGAAAGTTTGCTTTACTGTTCGCCCAGAAAAAATAAGAATAACTTTAGAACCTCCTTCAGCAAACAGAAGTGATATAAATATATTCAAAGGGGTTGTAGAAGAACCTGTATATTCTGGTTTCCAAACAAAATTCTATGTAAGATTAGAAAATGGAACTTTAATAAAGGTTTTTAAGCAACACATGACATACCTAGATGATGGACCAGAAATTCAGTGGAAAGACAAGGTTTATATTTCTTGGAGTGCCAATGATGGATACATTGTAGAGGATATTGATCAATGAGTGGCTCAAAAAATAGAGAAACCTTAAAAAATAATCCGAAAGTAAAACAGCATAAATTGTTAAAAACTCCAGGAAGCATATATGCTTGGCCCATGGGAATTTGGTTTACGGTTTATTTTGTTTTTCCTCTACTAATTATTGTTATTTATAGCTTTCTTAAAAGAGGGCTTTACGGTGGTGTAACATGGGAATTTTCATTAGAAGCTTATAAACAAATTTTTAATCCTAATTATGGAATTATTCTTTTAAGAACTCTAAATATTTCTTTAATATCTACTCTAATTACAATAATTATTGCCCTACCCTGTGGTTATGCCATAGCAAGGAGTCGTCATCAAACCTTTTTTTTAATTTTAATAATCATACCTTTTTGGACAAATTCTTTGATTCGTATTTTTGCTTGGATGTCCATATTAAGTAACGATGGAATAGTTAATTCTTTGCTACTACAATTAGGTTTAATAAAAGAACCATTGCAACTTTTGTACAATCAGAATGCAGTTATTTTAGTTTCTGTGTATATGTATTTACCCTATGCAATTTTGCCAATTTTTACAACCATCGATAAATTTGATTTTTCTTTGCTAGAAGCATCAAGGGACTTAGGAACAACAAAACTTGGCTCTATGATTAAAGTTCTTTTGCCTAATATAAAAAGCGGTATTGTTACAGCAATTATTTTTACTTTCATTCCTATTTTTGGTGCTTACACTGTTCCTCTTTTAGTAGGAGGAAAAGATAGTTACATGCTAGGGAATATAATTGTTGATCAAGTAAACAAAACTCGTAACTGGCCTTTAGCTTCTGCCTTTTCTATGATAATAACTATAATAAGTATGGTAGGCGTTCTTTGGATGCTACAATCCAACAAAAAGGATTCACAGTTAAATAATCTTTCAAAAAGAATGGGAGAATAAAAATGTCTCTAAATCCTTATCGCAAACTTGTTGATAGATTAAACAGAAAAAAACCCTCTTCTGAACCAGCTCGTCATGCACGAAGAGCTTTAATGAAGCCAAAATTTTTTTCTATATCCCATTCCATACTTTTTCTTACAATTTTATTTCTTTTTTTACCTTTATTTTTTATCGTTGTCTTTTCATTTAACGCAGGGAAAAGTTCTGATTTTACAGAGTTTTCTTTGATATGGTACAAAAAACTATTTTGTGATTCCCAGGATTTATGGGAAGCCCTGGGAAACAGTATAATTATTGCTTTTTCTTCTGCAGCAGTGGCATCAATTTTAGGTACAATGGCTGCCATTGGTATAAATTGGTACAAATTCCGTGGTCGTTCATATATACAAACCATTAGCTTTCTGCCAATGATTTTACCGGAAGTAATTATCGGTGTTTCTATGCTGATTTTTTTTGCAGGAATAAAAGTTCCTTTAGGATTATTTACAATTTTTGCAGCCCATACAACCTTTTGTTTGCCTTTTGTGTATCTTATGGTTACAGCCAGAATTGACGAGTTTGATTTTTCGATAATCGAGGCAGCCCATGACCTAGGTGCAACTGAAAAACAAACCATGCTTAAAGTAATTATTCCTGCAATTATGCCAGGAATTCTTTCCGGTTTTATGATGGCAGTTACAATGTCATTAGAAGACTTTGTTATTACATTTTTTGTTTCAGGAAGAGGTTCCACAACCCTTCCCCTTTATGTTTACTCAATGATTCGCTTTGGAGTTTCACCAGTAATAAATGCCTTATCCTTAATATTAATTGTTGGAACTATAATAATTGCCATAATACTAAGACGATTTCTTAAAGTATTTGCAGCTACAAAATAAGAGGAGAATTATGAAAAACAAATTTTTAACCTTAGTTGGATTTTTAGCACTTTTTTTATTATTTGGTTGTTCCAAAAACCATGGTAATACCTTATATCTATTCAACTGGACATACTATACACCTGATTCTGTAATTTCTTTATTTGAACAAGAATATGGTGTAAAAGTAAAAGTAGATAGTTTTGCTTCCAACGAAGAAATGTTTGCCAAACTTATGGCTGGAGCTTCTGGCTATGATATAGTTTTTCCTTCCCAAGATTATGTTTCTATTATGATTAAGCAAGGAATGTTAAAAGAAATAGACAAAACCCAAATTCCTAATCTAAAATATATTAACAGCCAAGTTTTAGAAAAGGCAACCTACGACCCAGAAATGAATTATAGCGTTCCCTATTATATGGGAGCTGCTGGAATTGCTGTAAACACCGAAAAAGTAAGTGAATACGAACATAGTTGGAATATTTTTGCTCGGAAAGACTTAAATGGTCGAATGAGCATGATGGATGATATGAGAGAAGTAATAGGAGATGCATTATCCCACCTTGGTTACTCTGTAAATTCTTTGGATGACAAAGAATTAGAAGAAGCAAAAAATCTTATTATAAATGAATGGAAACCAAATCTAGTAAAATTTGACGCTGAAGGCTTTGGAAAAACCTTTGCAGAAGGAGATTTTTGGGTTGTTCAAGGATATGCAGAAGTAGTTCACAGTGAAGTAACAGAAGAACAATGGGAAAAAGTAGATTTTTTTATTCCTAAAGAAGGTGGTCCCATGTACATAGACTCTATGTGCATTCTAAAAGACACAGAAAACTATGAATTAGCTTTGAAATTCATTGATTTTATTCACCAACCTGAAATTTACGCAAAATTCCTAGACGAATTTTATTTTCCACCTAGTGTAAATACAGAAGCTGCCCAATATATGACTGTTACTCCAATGTATCAAGCAAAAGAAATGGAAAACTGCCAAATTAAAGAAGATATTGGAGAAGGCTTAATGAAATATGACTCCATATGGCAACAAATAAGGTTTGTGGACTAATATGATTACACTTGTAGCTTTTCTTGGTAATTACGGCAGTAAATATAGTGGAAATAGGCATAATGTAGCTTGGCAATTTGCAGATTCGCTACCCTTTGCCCATAAATTAAACTGGCAACATAAATTTAAAGGTAGCTATGCTTCATTAGATAATTTAGGTCAAGAAAGAGTATATTTTTTGAAGCCTGAAACCTACATGAATTTATCCGGAGATAGCATAGGTGAATTATGTCGCTTTTTTAAAATTCCTACTGAACAAGTTTTAATTGTTCATGATGAATTAGAACTTTTACCTGGAACTATAAGCTTAAAAAAAGGCGGTGGTTTAGGTGGTCATAATGGACTTCGCTCAACAAAGGCATCCCTTGGTACAGCAGATTTTTGGCGACTACGGTTTGGAATTGGACGTCCTAACCATGAAGATATTGCAGGATATGTTCTTTCTGATTTCACCCAAGATGAAAAAATAATTCTTCAACAAATCTTTCCACAAGGAGCAGAATTATTGGAAAAAATTCTTTCAGATAATCCAGATAAGCTACTTCCTCTGTGGTCAAAAAGAAATTTGCTGAACTAGTTTTTTTAAAAGAATTTGTTAAACTAAGTTTTTTATTGATAATTTATTTTTTTATAGTTATAATATAACAATGCTGAATTTTATTCACGAATATATTCAATGGTTTTGGCTATCAATAGCAGTTTTATTTACAGTAATTGAAGTTTGTTCCTTTGGATTAACTACGATTTGGTTTGCGTTAGGTGGGATAATAATGATATTTGTGTCTTTCCTACCAATCCCTTTCCCTTGGCAAATCCTAATTTTTTTGGTTATTTCCACTTTATTGCTTATTTTCACTCGACCTGTAGCAATAAAAAAATTAAAGGTGGGAAAAGAAAAAACTAACACAGACGAAATAATTGGAAAGACGGCCTTAGTTGTAAAAGAAATAACTAAATTTGAAAAAGGCGAAGTTAAAATAAAAGGAATTGTTTGGGCTGCTGAAACTGCAAATGGAGAAAATATAAGTGTCGGAACAGAATGTATAATCGAAAGTGTTCATGGCGTAACTCTAACTGTTAGTCCCTTACCAAAAGAAAATTAATAATATAAAAGGTAAAAAACCTTATAGGAGAAAATTTTATGCATAATATGTTTCTTTACATCGGTATTGCACTATTTATTTTCTTATTAGTTGTAATAATCAAAAACATTAGAATTGTTCCACAATCTCAAGCCTTTATTATTGAACGTTTAGGTGGATATTTAACAACATGGAGTGTTGGACTTCACGTAAAAGTACCACTTATCGATAGAGTGGCGAACAAAGTTTCTCTAAAAGAAAAAGTTTTGGATTTTCAACCTCAACCTGTAATTACAAAAGACAATGTTACAATGATGATTGACACTGTAATTTATTTCCAAATAACAGACCCAAAACTTTACACATACGGTGTAGAAAATCCAATGAACGCAATTGAAAATCTATCTGCAACCACCCTGCGTAACATAATCGGCGAACTGGAACTTGACGGAACCCTTACTAGCCGTGACGTAATAAATACACGAATGCGAAGTATTTTGGACGAAGCCACTGACCCATGGGGAATAAAGGTGAATAGAGTTGAAGTAAAAAATATTCTTCCCCCAGAAGGTATTCGAGAAGCCATGGAAAAACAAATGCGTGCTGAACGAGAACGACGAGAAGCCATTCTTATTGCAGAAGGTGAAAAACAATCTGCAATTCTTGTAGCAGAAGGAAAAAAAGCCGCTATGATTCTAGAAGCAGAAGCTGAAAAAGAAGCTGCTATTCGTAAAGCAGAAGGTGAAGCAGAAGCAATCCTTGCAGTACAAGAAGCAACAGCTGTAGGTCTTTCTAAAATTAAAGCAATACAAGCAGACGAAAATCTAATTAAACTTAGAAGTCTTGATGCATTTGAAATAGCTGCAAATGGCCAAGCAACAAAAATAATCATCCCTTCTGATATTCAAAACATGGCAGGAATTTTTACATCAGCTTCTGAATTACTTAAAAAATAATTTTTAATTTGTTTTGTACGATGGCGACAATGGATTTTATTCCACTGTCGCCTTTTATTTACTTAAATTTATTGTATTTTGAAGAAACAATAATTGAAATAACTAAACAAACTACGACTAAAGTAAAAAAAAAGCTACACAAAAGACAAATCTTTCCGCTGGCAAAAAAAACTAAATATTAAGCTAATAAAACCAACTAATACAAAACAGAAACCACAAAATCGCTGAGCCCTTATCCAAGTTTCATTGTCTTTTAAGACTAAAGAAAGTCCAAAACCAACAAATCTGTTTTGCTTTATTTTAGGCATATAGTTCCTATTATGATAAAAATCGAAGTAATAATTAATGTAGAAATAATTCTTTTATTCAGTTTCATTTTCGTTTCCTGTGTTAAAATAAGACTCATATGTTTTATTTTGTTTTTTCAAATCACTAAATTGAGTAAACCATAACATTATTTCTTCAAAAACAGATGCATTTATCTCGTAATATATAAAATTCTTGTACCGATTTTCTCGTACAAGATCCGCTTGTTTAAGCATAGAAAGATGATATGAAATTGTTGCTCCTGTCATATCAAACTTTTTACCTATTTCACTTGCAGACAATTTACCTTTCTTTAGTAAATCTAAAATATTTCGTCGAACAGGATCATATAAGGATTTAAAAGTTTTTTGAAATCCCAAAATGTCTCCAAAAACTATTTAAAAATATTTCTAAATAGTTACATTTCTAACAACTTTTGTTTATAATCTAGAAGAAAACATAAATTTGAAAAAGTTTCTTAATCCGGAAGCATGTTCTACTTCTCCTTCAGCCACAAGTGCTTGAATTTTAGAAGGGATTCCTGCTACAAGAATCACATCATCTGGTAAAAAAACATAATCAGCATGGGGTAACATTTGAAATTCTTTTTCATTTTCATGACGAATGGCTATAATATTTATTCCATAATTTTTTCTAACATTTGCCTCTCGGGCAGTTTTTCCTGCTAAATCTGGTGGGATCAATAATTCTGCCATTACAAGGGTTGTAGAAACTGGCATATACTTAAACAAAGATGCTGAAGCTAGCAAAGGAGTAAGACTTTTAGCAGTTTCTTGGTCTGGGAAAACAACCTTTGTAGCACCTACTATTTTCAAAACATCCCCTTGTTGATCATTGTCAGCTTTAACAATTATTTCTTTTACTTGTAACTTTTTTAAGTAGTTTGTAATCATTATAGCAGCTTCTAAACTTGAACCTAAGTCTAAAATAGCAGCATCTATTTCTGGAGGAATAATTTTATACAATACTTTTTCATTTACTTCATCCATAATAAAAGCTTCTCGTGCCAAATCCTTATAAAGATTTATAACATCTGGATTCTTGTCAATAATAATTATATCCCTTGTAATAAGAGAAAGCTGTTCTAACATTCTTATTCCAAAAGGAGCTAATCCAATTATAGCAAATTGTTTCATACTTCTCCGATAAATTTGTACCTAATAACTTATTGTAAATAATTATGTCAGTTCTTTTTTTGATTGAATTAATTAATCTATAAAAATCCTAAAAAAAATAAATTCCACAATATTTTTGAATTTTAGCCTAACATTACATCTTCTGTGGGATAAGTTACAACATTTTCTATCTTTTTTCCTTTTGGAAAATGTAAAAGCATAGCATAAACACCTGTTCTACCAATAAACATAATAAAACTCACTAAAATTTTTCCAGTAGCAGATAGTTGACTTGTTATTCCCATGGACAAGCCCACTGTTCCTTGTGCAGAAACTACTTCAAAAAATAAATCTAACAAAGAAAAACACTGATTTTTAAGTGAATTTGATTCTGATATTGAAAGAATAAACAAAGAAATGAAAATAAAGGACATAGCTTTAAATGCGATATTAAAAGCTCGACTAATACTTTCACTATTTATTTTTCTTTGGAATACACTCATATAGCTAGAATCATTTCGTTCATGAAAAGCATATGACACAATTATAAACAATGTAGTAGTTTTTATTCCTCCAGCCATAGAACCAGGAGAGCCACCTACAAACATTAAAAACAATGTAATAAGTACTGAATTTGAAGTAAAATTATTTTGTGATATTGTTTCAAAACCAGCAGTCCTTGTTGTAACAGATTGAAAAAGTGAATTTACAATTTTTTGAAAAAAAGTCATATTTTCAAAGTTGTCCTTAAAGTTTGAAAAATAATAAAACAGTGAACTAAAAAATATTAATGAAAAAGTTGTAAAAATCACAACTTTTGTATGAAAGGACATTTTATCTTTAAATCTGGTTTTGAAAAACATAAAAACATCATCTAACACTACAAATCCAATTCCCCCAGAAGCAACAAGAAAAATAATAACTAACATTAAGGGAATATTTTGGTTAAAGCTTATCAAAGAATTGTTATATGTGGAAAAACCAGCGTTGCAAAAGGCAGAAATTGAATGAAAAATTGCATCAAAAATTGGATTTGTAGAAATTCCTGATGAAGAAAAAATAAAAAATAAGCAGACTGCACCTAATACTTGAATAGAAAAAGTAATTACAATAATTTTTAGAATAATTCTTTTAGGTTTAATATCTACCTCATCAATAAAAAAGCTACGAATAAATTGCCTATTAGAAAAAGAAATTCGTTTTCGATGGGAACCAATATACAACATAAAAAAGGAAATCAAACCAAATCCACCTAGTTCAATTAAGCACATTATTACAATAAAACCAAAAATTGATAATGTTTCCATAGAAACAGTAGATAAACCTGTTACACAACAAGCAGAAATTGCTAAAAATAATGCATCGATATAATGAATTGGTTTTTCATTTGAAGAAATAGGTAGAGCAAGAAAAATAGCCCCTAAAAAAGACAAAGTAATAAAGTATCCAAACAATAACAATTTGTCAAAGGAGATATTCTTTTTCATAATTATTTTTACCTATTAAATCCTTTATCTATAAATTTCGTTCAACACAAAAAAAAGTGCAAGGGGAAATAAAAAAATAAAAAAATTATGCAAGTTACTTTTCTATCTAAGTACAAAATGATATACTTAACTTAAGAAAGCATTTTGCTTAGGAGTTTATATGAATAAATATTTACCAAATATCAGACCTGATTCTATGGAAAGAATTACAACTTCAGAATTGGCAAAAAAATTTATCAACGAACAAATTTCTTTGATAAAAGAACAAGTTCAAGACAAAAAAGTTCTATTAGCTCTTTCTGGAGGAGTTGACAGTTCTGTTGTGGCAGCTCTTTTAATAAAAGCTATCGGGAAACAATTAGTTTGTGTTCATGTGAACCATGGGCTTATGAGAAAAGGCGAAAGTGAAGAAGTAATAGAAGTCTTCCGCAATAAATTGGATGCTAACCTAATCTATGTTGATGCTACAGATCGCTTTTTAGATTTACTAAAAGGTGTAAGTGAACCTGAAACAAAGCGTAAAATTATCGGTGGAGAATTTATTAAAGTATTTGACGAAGAATCTAGAAAATTATCAGGTATTTCTTTTTTAGCACAAGGAACGATTTACCCAGACATTATCGAAAGTGATGGAGTAAAAGCTCATCATAATGTGGGTGGATTACCAAAGGATATGCAATTTGAATTGGTTGAACCTGTTCGCCTACTCTACAAGGACGAAGTACGTGTTATCGGAAAAGAATTAGGGCTACCTTCTTCCATGGTTAATCGCCAGCCCTTCCCTGGTCCCGGACTTGGTGTTCGTTGCCTAGGAGAAATTACAAAAGATAGACTGGCTGTTCTTAGGGAATCAGATGCAATTCTTCGAGATGAATTTGACAAAGCAAATCTCACTTCCAAGATTTGGCAGTTTTTCACTGTGGTTCCAAACTTTAGAGCAACTGGTGTAAAAGATGGAAAAAGAGTATACGATTGGCCTGTAATTATTCGTGCAGTAAATACTGTAGATGCAATGCATTGTACTGTTCCAGAAATTGACTGGAATGTACTAAAAAAAGTTACTGACAGAATATTAAATGAAGTTCCTACTGTATGCCGCGTACTTTATGATTTAAGTCCAAAGCCATCTGCAACAATTGAGTGGGAATAAAACAAAGGAACAGAGTCTGTCCATTAACCAAAGATTTTTCCTTTTGACCTTAAAGTGAAATATTAATTGAAAATTAAAGTTTAACTGTGATTTAGTTAGATTAGCAAATAAAACTTAAGGTTGAAAATTCTATCATAATGGGCAGTCTCTATTTTTTTATGATACAACTTGTACTTACTGATTTAGATGGCACTTTGCTAAGAGATGACAGAACAATATCAAATTACACAAAAGATGTACTAAAAAAACTGAAATCCCTTGGAATTAAATTTGGCTTTTCCACAGGTCGTGCAAAAAGCTCAATTCAACATTACATTAAACAAATTTGCCCCGATGTAATAATTGCAAATGGTGGGGCTGAAATATTTGAAGGAAAAAATCTAATTTATAGCTGTGGTTTTTCAGTCAAAGAGGCCCAATGTTTAATTGATGCTGCCTATAAAATTTGTGGAAACCAAGTAGAAATAACTTGTGATTCAGAAAATAAAACCTTTTGGAATAAAACTAAAAGCAAAAATCAAATTATTTGTTCACCAGATTTAATCTATAGTGACTTTAAACCTTTTAATCAAAAAGCTATGAAAATATGTGTTAAAACTTGGGACGAAGAAAAAGCGAAACAAATTGCCTTAAGTTTAGGCCATGAAAAATGTAATTTTATAAAATTTTCTGATGTTCCTTGGCATAGTTTTTATAAAAAAGAAGCTACAAAAGAAAATGGAATTAAAACTTTAGGAAAATATTTTTCCATTGACCTAGAAAATATTATTTCCTTTGGAGATGATTTTAACGATATAGGAATGTTAAAAATTTGTGGCAAAGGCATTGCCATGGAAAATGCTATTACTCAAGTAAAGGAAGCTGCAAAAGAAATAACTCTAAGCAACAACAATAATGGAGTTGCTTTTTGGCTAGAGAAAAACATAATTAACAAAAGGTTAAAAAATTAATTATTTTTTTAATTCAGAAATAATTTCTTGTTCTAAATCTTTTGGTTGTGTTGGTGGTGCAAATTGTTTTACTGGTATGCCATCTTTACCAATTAAAAACTTTGTAAAATTCCAACTAATTTCAGCACCTGGGAATTTCCCTGTTATACAACGTAGATATGAAAATAAGGGGTGAGTATTATCGCCATTAACATCAATTTTTGAAAATTGTTCAAAAGTTATTCCATATTTTTTTACACAAAAATCATGAATTTCTTCGTTTGTTTCAGGAGCTTGACCTCCAAATTGATTACATGGAAAATCTAAAATTTCAAAGCCTTCATCTTTATATTTTGAATATAATTCTTGCAAACCTGTATACTGAATAGTAAATCCACAATGAGTTGCTGAATTAAGAATTAGTAAAACCTTACCTTTATATTTTTCCATGGAGATTTCTTTTCCATCCATGGTTTTTACAAAATATTTATATACAGACATTCAGCCTCCAAAAATTTTATCGTAAGTATTATATTTAATATCAAAAATTTAATCTACATATTTTTCAATTATTGATTTTGCTGC
>JAGAOP010000002.1 GCA_017623685.1 Spirochaetaceae bacterium | reverse complement strand
CTCCTAAAAAACAATGAACAAAACATCAGTTTTGGAATTGTTTTTTCCTGCTGTTTCGTAATGAAATGAGAAACAGCATTATATTCAAAGTTTGCAACGCAAACTTTAGATAAAGCCTTGCTTATTTTTTTCTAAAGGCTTTATCACATCTCCTAAAAAACAATGAACAAAACATCAGTTTTGGAATTGTTTTTTCCTGCTGTTTCGTAATGAAATGAGAAACAGCATTATATTCAAAGTTTGCAACGCAAACTTTAGATAAAGCCTTACATTATATTTTAACAAAGGCTTTATCAATTTATTTATAATAAATCTATATAATTTTATCATATAAATCTGTGGATTTCCAGAAAAAAATGTGATTATAAAAGTTTTTTATAAAAAACTACTTTATTTGACAGCTATAAAGAAATTTGCTAATCTTATAAAAATATAAAATTGATTTAAAAATACTTTTAGGAGTTTTTATGGCTATTGATAAAGTAAAAAATTATTTTTCTAAATATAATATGGAATCTCGAATTTTAGGATTTGAGGTTTCAAGTGCCACAGTATCTTTGGCAGCTCAAGCTCTAAATTGTCAAGAAGCAAGGATAGCAAAAACCTTGTCTTTTTTACTCCATGACAAAGCTATTTTAATAGTTACTGCCGGAGATGCTAAAATCGATAATTCAAAATATAAAGCTCATTTTGAAACAAAAGCAAAAATGCTTTCGCCAGATCAGGTAAAAGACCTAATTGGACATGAAATTGGAGGAGTTTGCCCCTTTGCTATTCATCAAGATGTTGTAGTTTATCTTGATGAATCCTTAAAACGATTTAAAACTGTTTTTCCTGCCTGTGGAAGTAGTAATAGTGCCATAGAATTATCTATTAGTGAATTGGAAAAATATTCAAACTTTTCAAGGTGGATAGATGTTTGCAAAGATTGGCAAAAAACATAGTTTTTAAACAAGTAATTGTTTTATTTTTATTAAATTTATTCTTTATTTGATTCTTTTTACATTTGATACAAACAAAAACAAAGCAGAAAAAATGAAAATCAGTATGCTAATCCATTGCGAGGTTGAAAACCATAAAAAATGACCTCGTTCTGAATCAAAACGTAAATATTCTAAAAAGAATCGGCATAATGAATATAAAAGTAAATAATAAACGAAACTTATTGTTTTTCCTTTTGACAAAAAAATAATTACAAAAACTGCAAAAATAATCATTAAAAAGGCTTCTAGTAATTGAACAGGGAAAATTTCAATTCCTGTTTCAACAGATGATAAGGGTGTTTTATAACAAACAGAAAAAAAACCTTCATAAGGTATTCCATAGCAACAACCAGCACAAAAGCAACCAATTCTACCAAATCCATGAACTAAAGGCACAATAAACACAAAGAAACTTACAAAATCTGAAAAATTACATTTTGCAATTTTTACACCTAGGTAATAACCTAATATTCCTCCAAAAAGACCACCATAAAAGACAAAACCTGAACCTAACAAATTAGAATTTGAATTTGATAGCATATTAATTAATAATCTCGGAATTTCTTTAATTGGAAATTCAATAATTAAAAAGATGATTTTAGCAAAAACAAATCCAAAAGATAAAACTAAGGTTGAAATAATTATAAAATCATAAAAGTTTTTATTAAATTTTTTGCAAAAAAAATAACTTATTACCCCACTACATAGGATTCCTAAAACAATGCATAATCCGTACATGGGTATTTTAAATCCAAAAAACTGTAAAAAAGGTAACATTTTGATTTTGTTAATATAACACCTGTAGTAGAAAATAAAAGCACAGGGTTAATCACTTAAAAAAGTCCCCATTGCTAATGTAAAAAATCCTACTACAAAGTTTATAATTTTTATTGGAACTCCTTTAATATGTTGATTTAAGTATAGAAATATAGTTATTAATTGTCAATAAAATAGATTTTAATAAATTTTTGTAAAATATTACGAATCTTCCATATTATATTCATCAATTTTTCGGTGTAGCGTTTTTCGACCAATTCCTAAAACATCAGCGGTTTTGGATTTATTTCCATTATTTTCGGCTAAGGTATGTTGAATTAAAATTTTCTCTGCCTCTGCTAGAGTAAGACCTGTTGGTATAACTATAGAATTGTTTTCTTCTGAACCTATTACAGATGGTGGCAAATCTTCTAGAGTAATTTCTTTCCCAGAACACATAACAACAGCACTTTCAATACAATTCCTAAGTTGCCGAATATTACCAGGCCAATCATATTTATATAAAGCAGATCTAGCTCTTAAATCAATTCCTGTAATTTCTTTGTCATTTTCTTGGGCAAACTCATTAACAAAGGAAGCAATCAATAAAGGTATATCGTCTTTTCTATCCCTTAATGGTGGCACTTGAATATTTACAACATTTAGGCGATAAAATAAATCTTCTCGGAAACGATGTTCTTGTATTTCTTTTTCTAGATTTCGATTTGTAGCAGCAATAATTCTTACATCAACTTCTAATGTTTCTTCGCCACCTACACGCTCAAAACGTTTATCTTGCAAAACACGTAAAATTTTTATCTGAACATTTTGATCAATTTCGCCAATTTCGTCTAAAAAAATTGTTCCACCATTTGCTAATTCAAATCGTCCCCGTTTTCTAGCAACAGCACCTGTAAAAGCTCCTTTTTCGTGTCCAAATAATTCACTTTCTAATAAGGATTCAGATAAGGCTGCACAATGAACTTTTATAAAAGGTTTGTCCTTTCTAGGTGAAAGATTATGTAAAGCATTAGCAATTAATTCCTTTCCAGTACCACTTTCACCTGTAATCAGAACGGATGCTTTTGCAGCAGCAGTTTTTCTAACAATTTGAAAAATTCGTTGCATTTCGGCACTTTTACCAATAATCGATTCAAAGGAAACTTTTGCACCAAGTTCTTCTTGTAAGGTTGAGTGTCTAATTTCTAACTCTCTACTAGCTAAAGCACGTTTAACAATTAAAGAAAGTCTATCAATATTTAATGGTTTAGTTAAAAAATCATATGCTCCATTACGCATGGCATCAACAGCTGTATCAATACTGCCATGACCAGTAAGAACTATAACGGGAATTCCAGGGCTTTCATTTTTTACTTTTGTTAAAACTTCTTCACCAGAAATACCTGGCATACGCAAATCTGTAATAACAAGATCAATATCACCTTTTTCTATAAAGGATAAGCCTTGCTCGCCGTTTTCTGCAAGACGAACTTTATATCCATCCATTTCAAGTGCAGCACATAATCCTTCACGAATATTTTTTTCATCATCAATTATTAAAATTGTAAACTGCATAAATACTTCCCTAAACCAACACTGAATCCATATAATAAATGTACTAAAAAAAAATAAAATGAACAAGTAAAATATTTTAGCTATAGAAAAAGGATACTAAAATAATTATAGATAATAAAAGCACATTTTAGTATTGACTTGACACTATTAATTCATTACAATAATATAATATATTGATAATAGATTCTATAATTTTGGAGGCTACTAATGGCAGGAGCAAGTAAAAACTCACGAACCACAGTAACTACACATAAATTTTTCTGCGAATGTGGTGGTGAAGTTATAATGAAGACATTGTTTGAAAAAGGCAGACTCAAGAACGTTGCAGAATGTACACAATGCAAACGTGTAGAACGTCGTCCAAAAGATTTTAAATAATTTTTTAGCTTGTATAAAAACAGGCTGTCCAAAGTGTTATTAGCATTCACGTATTTTATACAAGATTGCTAATAATAGTTTATTCGGGCAGCCTTTTTTATTTGCAAATTGATTTTGCATAAATAATAGTAATAATTACAACTTAAAACTATTTAGCTCCCGAACGCCATTGGTCTAATTGTTTTTGAATTAATTCTTTTCCTTCTTCTAAAATACTCAACTGTTCTTGCTTAGATGTAGGTGCTGGGTAAATTTTTAGTACTTTTACTCTGTATACACCATTATGCAAATTGCGAGCAAGTCCATCTAAAGTAGAAATTTTATATCCACCATCTAAAGCACAAACTGCAACAGGCATAGGTGCTTTATCTAAAATTCGTCTAAATCCTGCACTATAAAAATTCCGCAAGTTACCATCTCTACTTCGTGTACCTTCTGGGAAAATAATAGGAATTTGACCTCTTTCTAAAACTCTTGCTGCAAAAGAATCCAAAGTTTTCATTGCAACAGAGGGACTTCCACTTCTTGGAACTAAAGCATGTTCATGAACTTTTAACATTTCAGAAATCATAGGAACATGCCGCCCTAATTCTTTCTTTGCTACAAAACGCAAACTCCTATCAGGTAAATATTTCATATATAGTGGAATATCTAGCAAACTTTGATGATTTGACATAATTAAAAATTGCTGGGGCAACTGTTCAGTTAATTCATAATCACCACAGAATTTAAAGTTCTTATATGTTGAAAGAATTGCGAATAATCGTGGTGCACAAACTGCTACTACATAGTCCGCTATCTTAATACAAAGTTTTTTTGATATCGGATAAGCAATCACACTTAATAAAGCAGGAATTCCAATTGCAACAATAAAGCAACATAAAGTAATTATATTTCCCATATTTTTATTCTATACGTTTTGCAATTAATTCGCAAGTGGTAAAACATTTATAAACAAATAAAGACTCTTATGTTAAAGAATTTTGACAATTTCCATTTAGATAGGATTCAATATTTTTCGCAGCAATATGTATTAATCTTGACCTTGATTCTTTTGTTGCCCAAGCAATGTGGGGAGTTAAAATACAGTTTGGTGCATGAAGCAAGGGATTATTTTGTTCCATGGGTTCTTTTGAAACCACATCAGCACCATAAAATCCAACCTTGCCTGATTCCAATGCTTTTAACATATCATCTTCTTTTACTAAGGGACCTCTAGCAGTATTAATAATTAAAACCCCAGTTTGCATTTTTTTTATGGAGTTAGAGTTTATAATAAATTTTGTTTCTACAGTAAGTGGTGCATGCAAAGAAATAATATGAGATTTTTCGAATAATTCATCTAATGATACAGGTATAACACCACTATCTTTTGAAATTTTTTGAGGTGTTCGAGTACAACAGAGAACATTCATCCCAAAGGTCTTTGCAGTTTTAGCAACAGAGCTACCAATATTTCCATAGCCTAAAATTCCAAAATTCTTACCTGCAAGTTCAATTAAAGGTGTTTTCCAATAACAAAAATCTAGAGATTTAACCCACTCTCCAGAATGAACTGATTCGTTGTGTATTTGAACTTTGCTACACATTTCTAAAAGTAAGGCAAAAACAAATTGACAAACAGATGGAGTACTATAATCAGGAATATTAGTTACAATAATCCCCTTTTCTTTTGCTGCATCTAAATCTATTGTGTTATAGCCAGTTGCTAAGACACCAATATACTTTAGATTTGGGCAGGCATTAATTACTTCTTTTGTAATTAATGTTTTATTCGTTAAAATAATTTCTGCATCCCCAATCCGACAAACTATATCTTCAGCTTTTGTCCTATCATATAAAACAACCTCCCCCAATGCTGAAACTTCTTTCCAACTTATATCACCAGGGTTTAATGCATATCCATCTAAAATTACAATTTTCAAAGTTTAGCCTCTTATTTATTCAATGTTTACTTTGCCAGTAAGACCTGGAACTCCGAAGCGATTTGTTGGCCAGAAGCGAAGAACTGTTGTTCCTAAAATATCCTTAGAAGCAACCCCTTGAGGTGCCATATTAGAAAAGTAGTATACTGAATATTCATCTAATGCTGTTAAGGCAATAAATTTTTTGTCATATGAATGACGCATATCTAAAGAATTAAATCGATTATCCCCCATCATAAAATATGTATTTTCGCTAATGAATTCAGGGGATCCGTCTGAATTATTAGCAGGGAACAAGGGCATATTTCTAAGGTCTAAAACAGAAAGGTAATTTATTAACATATTGTTATAGTTTATCAATTCAATTCGCTTAGTATCCTTTCCCCAGTTTTGAACAGGAATTCTATCCAACAATAATTCACTATTTCTAACTATTAAGCCACCAATTCCAAGTTTTACCATTAGATTCAAGCGAAAATTAGCGTCAGAATAAATATCTCCACCAACAAGTGGAGGATTATTAGAAAAACATTCTTCTGGAATAGCTTCAATCCATTGGGTCATAAAAGATTTAAATTCTTCTACTCCTCCTTCTGTAGAAAGAAGTCTTCTTGCAAAATCAACATCATAGCCCATGGTTGAAAAAGAAAACAATAATTCTTCTGCATAAGTTTTCTTTAAGCTAGGAGCAGAACCAGATAATTTTTGTGGAAATAATTTATTGCTTAAGCTAGTAAAATCATTTACCAAGGATAAAACTTGTTCCTGAACCTGTGAATAACTAAGTTCCTTTCTTAAAGTTTCACATTCAATCATAGCGTTGTATGATTTAGACTTAAGTGGAATATATTGAATATCTTTTTTTATATCCTGAGGCAAAGCATCTAAGTTCCATTCAGCCCATAAACTATCTTCTGTAACAGGTTTAAAATCCAAAGAATCAAAAGTCCTTGAATACAAAACACCATCTTGCATAACAAGCTGCTCTCCTGGTAACCCACAAATTCTTTTTACCAAAGGATCCGCTTTAAGATTACCCTCTTCATCCACGTTTAAATTTACCATAGTAAAAGTAATTGTATATAATAATTGTGACACAAAACTTTTTACCTCAGACTTTCTATCTTTAGAATAATGAGGGTTTCTAAAAACTACGATATCTCCTCTGTCATATTTTTTAATAGTTGGTAATCCAACATCTGAAAGTGGAAATTTAGGTCCAGAAGCTGTTTTAAAAACTACTACCCTATCATTCACAAGGAATTCAGGAACCATTGATTCAGATGGAATTTGATATAGTTGAATAATAAAAATATTTAATAAAGCTACAGTAAAAGCAGCCTGAACAAAGGCATCTACCCACTCTAAAATCTCTCGGAATACTCTAGCAATTCCTTTTGGTTTATTTTCATCGTAAGCTTTAACAATTTCTTCCCACTGAGGATTAATTTTTTTTAAAGTTTTTTTTCCCAGAAATAATTGAATAACTATTGATAAAACAGAAACAACTAGCCAAAGCAAAACAGAAATCCAATCAAACCATTTTGCAGTGCCAAATTCTCCAGCTCGTCGTAAAACAAAGGAAATAAGTAATACAAAGGGAATATATTGGTAAAGTTTTTTTACCAAAGGAATTTTAGTGGCATCATTATTTTTTATAAGTTTTAAGGCAGCATAAAAAGCTAAAACAGCTACAAACAATATGGAAATGGGAAAAGCAAAAAATGCAATATCCAATCTAAAAACAACATTTAAAACAGCAAAAATAAAAGATGCTACAATGCTTGAATAAATTAATACGATTAGCTTTTTCATAAATTAAATATAGCAAAAAAAGTAAAAAACAACAACTGTAATTAATTGATGTAAGACTATTGAAAGATATAAAATAAGAATATAGAATAATAATATGGCAAACAAAGATATAGTCAACAAAGAGGAAGGTCTTGCCTTTTTAGACAATGATACAGAATTATATAAATTATTAATAGAAAGTTTTCTTTTTGATAATAATTTTCAAATTGAAACCATGGAAAATCTTGTTCAACAAGCAAATCCAGAAAACCCAAAATCTATGGTAGCAGCTGCAAAATGTATTCATTATATAAAAGGAGCTGCCAGACAATTATGTGCAAATCCCTTGGCACAAGAAGCAGAAAAATTAGAAAAAATTCTTAACGGAAAAGAAACTGGAGACATTATATCTAAAAAAAACAAAATAAAAACTTTGTATATTCAAACAAAAGAAACATTAGAAAATATTTTACAAGAACTTTAACCAAAGGCGTTGTAAAAATTTTTTTCAACTTCTAAACTAATTTCTTCTAAAAAGATTTCCTTAATTTTTGAAATTTCTTTATAAACTAAAATAATATCACTGGGTAAAGTTGTTTTTTCTAGTGGTAGCTTATGAAAAGGAGCATCTGTTTCAGCTAGGATTCTTTCTAAAGGAAGTTCTTTTGCACATTGAATACATCGATTCTTCTCTTTTAACAGGGATTTTCCAAAAGAAAAAAAACAATTTATTCCTTTTTTTAAAAGGGAATTTCCTTCTACACTGGAACCGCTAAATGAATGAAAAATCACAGCTGGTAACTTAGATAATTGCTTTGAATAGATAAAAATTTTATCCATTCCTTTTCTGCAATGGATAATAACTGGCTTACTAAACTTAATTGCTAATTCAATTTGAATATTAAAAGCTTCTTGTTGTATATCAAAAGTTGAAGCTAATTCCTTTGTAAAAAAATCAAATCCAATTTCACCTATTGCATTTATAGAATTGCTCGCCAATAATTCATCTAAGATTAAAACATTATTTAAATCAATATTTTGAGGATGAATACCAAAAGCAGAATAAACCAAGTTTGGATATTGATTTTTCAAAAGAACAAGTTTCTTCATTTCAGATAGGGAAGCAGCACAAGAACAAACAGGGGAATTGTTTATAGGTTCCCATTTTTCTAAATCAGCTAAATGAATATGAGAATCTGTTAGCCTAATATTATTATATAAACCATGTAAAACCAAAGGGTCATCCTTTATTCAAATAGTTTCTAGATTCAATGAATAATCCTTAAAAAAAACTAATACACAAAGATAAAAAACCGAAAATAAATATAAGACAGATTATATTGCAAAAATATATATTTTGCAAAATTTTTTGTTATAGACCATAGGGAGGTTTTACATGGATTTCTATACTTTAAAAAGTGCTAATTCCGCTGATTATATGACAATTCTTCGGGAAATGGAAGACGGGTATGTTGTAAAAATTGTTCGTGACCGAGATGGTTACGAAGATGTAGTAACAGATTTTTTAAGCAAAAGCCTTTTTGAAAGTTGCATAAGAACAGGTTACATCAAAAAAATTGAAATGCCTTGCAAAATGGCTGCTAATGCATAATAGACCTTAAATCCAGAAAGTTTAATTTTTACTAGCTTTCTGGATTTAAACTTTCTTCCACAAAGTGAATTAACCTAATTATTTTTAACCCATCAAACCAACAATGAAAAGCCCTTTCTAAATTTTCACTCTTTTTATTATTTACTAATAATTTCTCCCAAAGGATATAAAATTCTTCATCCTGCAAAAAAAGCTGAATTTCTGGGAGTTTTTTTTCTAATATTGGCTTTAATTCGCCACTAGAAAGTTTTTTTTTGCAACACTGCTTTATATATTGAATAAACTCAAAAATAATTTTATATGCTAAGTTTGGATACCCATCTTTATATAATTGTTCTTTTGAATTAAGGGTTTTGCCACAAATGCTACTTATCACCTGACCGGTGCCAAAGGGAACCCTATAAGAAATTCTAGCAGAAGGATAAACCATTGAATCTAATACCTCAAGTGGAGTACCTTTATTTTTCACCAAAGCCTGAAAAAAATAAAAATCTTCACCTGCTAATTTTTGGTTCATTCCTCCCACAGCAATATATGCTTTTACAGAACAAACTATAGTTGGTCCCAAAGCTGTTTGGTAATAAATCGTACCTGTTTTTTTTAATTTGCTACTGTGTTTTTTCATAAATGATTCGTAAAGTTGAATTCCATTCCTTTGATCTAAGGATTCTGCAGTTTGATGTTTAAAAGGAATCAAGGCAGCATATGGATTTTTTTTAGAAGCAAAATCTAATAACACTGAACAATAATTTTTTGAAACTAGGGTATCGCCATCAAGACAAACTAAAACTTTTGCTCCGATTTTTAGAGCATAATCCATTCCAATTTTTCTGCAATAACCTACTCCCTGATTTGAAGGAATTTCAAAGCCCTCAGTGCAACAATCTAAAATATCAATATAAAGTTTATCATCTAGGAAATATACCTTATCTTGATTCCTTAACATTTTTACTGTTTTTTGACTATTATCTTTTATTTCAGAAGAATCATCCTTTTTGTTATTAACTACACATATCACACGAAAAACACAGGGATTTTTTACATATTCAAGTGAATCTTGCAAACTTAAAAGTGTTTTATAAAAATATGGATATTCCATGTAAACAGGTATAACAATAGCAATTATTTCAACTTGTGAATCCTTCTGGGAAACAAAATCGTAATTTTTATAAACATTGAAATTTGCAAATAAAGCTTTTTTTTCTAAATATTTTTCAACAGTGTAATCCATATTAAAAAGATGTACCTATAATATTCATGGCTTCTTTAAATCTTTGATCCACACTTCCTGGTTCAAGCCAATTTATCTTAATTCCTTTTCGTTCCATGCCCCTAAACCAAGTTTCTTGTCTTTTAGCAAACTGACCAATAGCAACATTCAATCCTGAAAAAAGTTTATCTTGGCTTAAAATTTTTCCTTGTAAATATTCTGAAACAAATCTATATTCTAAACCTAATCGTTCTAATTGTTGCCATTCAATTCCTGAATCATGGATTTTTTTTACCTCTTCGATCATACCTTCTTTTAATCGGCTTCTTAGACGAAGTTTTATATTAGACCTTAATATATCTCTAGGAAAGGTTGTACCTAAAATCAATGGCTTAATTTCTGGTCTTGAAGGCATCTGAGCTTTTTCCACTGGTTTCACTTTTGAATATATGGCTATTTCTATAGCTCGGATAAGCCGATGTCGTTCTGTTAAATCGGTACTATTATGAAGTTGACCTTTTTCCTGTACTAAGCGATTAATTAGTTCTTCCATAGTGGCGCCAGAAAGTTCTTGCCTAAGTGCATGATTCACAGGGACCTTAACTAAGTCATAGCCACGCACTAATGAATCTAAATACATTCCTGTACCGCCTACAATTACAGGCAAAGCTTTTTTTTCAGTTATTTTAGAAAAAGCCCTGTAGGCATCCTGCTGAAAATCATAAACGCTATATTCAGTGGGCAAAGAAACCACGTCAATTAAATGGTAAGGTACATGAAAAATTTTACCATCAGAAATAGGTAAATCAAATTCATTTAAATCTTTACCGCTACCGATATCTAATCCTTTATAAACCTGTCTAGAATCAGCAGAAATAATTTCCCCACCTAAAGCATAAGCTAATTGAACAGCAAGTGCAGTTTTACCACAGGCAGTTGGACCTAAAACCACAATTGAATTGTACATTATATCACCCGCATAACTACACATTTCAAATATTCAGATTTGGGATATCCACACAAAACAGGATGATCAGGTCCTGCTCCTCGCTTTTTTAATATTTGAATACTTCTTTTTGCATCAATTGCAGCACTGTGAAGCATTCCGTAGAATCTTTGAGCATCAAAAAAATGGGAACAAGAACAGCTTACAAGTATTCCTCCACTTTCAAGAAGATTCATAGCACGCAAATTAATTTCTTTATACCCACCATATGCCTTTTGTACTCTAGAAGCGGATTTTGCAAATGCTGGTGGGTCTAAAATAATCATATCAAATTTTTCTCCAGATGCTTCGAACTTTCTTAAAAGTTCAAAAACATCGATACACATTACTTTCATAACACATCCAGCTTTATTCAAACCGATATTCATTTCTGTATTAGAAATTGCAGATTCAGAAATATCTACTGCAACAACACTCTTTGCCCCACCTGCAACTGCATTTAGCCCAAATGCTCCTGTATGGCAAAATGTATCTAAAACTCGTTTTCCCTTTGCAAGAGAAGCAACAAGTTTTCGGTTATCTTTTTGATCTAAAAAATAACCTGTTTTTTGCCCGTTTTCTAAATCTATGCTTATTAAGACTCCATTTTCACGAATTGTAATAATTGGATCTTGTTCTGAACCAATCCATCCTTTTTTTAATTCTAAGCCTTCTAATTCACGAACTGATGCATCACTTCTTTCATAAATAGCAAATGGTCTGCAAACTGTCCTAAGCCCATCTATTAGTTCTGAACGAAAAACTTCAGCAGACAAACTTAAAAACTGCACCACAAGAAAAACTCTTCCGTTAATATCGCAAAATCGGTCACAAATAAAACCAGGAATAAAATCTGCTTCCCCAAAAATTAAACGGTAGGAATCATTTTTTGAATAGAACAAAAATCTTGCTTCATAAGCAGTTTCAATGTTTTTTTGAAAAAAAGTTCTAGTATCTTGAGAATGAAGGCTAGAAGGAATTAAAGTTGAAGCCTCTTTTCCAAATATGGATTCACAAGAATTTCTACTTAAAATACGAACTGTAATTTTAGATTTTTTATTATAAATTCCTGAGCCAAGAAAAAGCCCTCCCTTAGAATATACCTCAACAGGAAGCCCATTTTCCAAAGTACAATCTTCTAGTTCCTGTTGAATATAACCTTTATCAGTTGCGACTTTGATAAAAGATATTTCATTGTCAAAAACCCAAGGAAATCCTCGTCTAAGTTCTTCTTCTTCCTTTGACTTTAAAAAAACACGGGAAAATTTCATGAATATAATTATATCATAAAGCCTAAGTAGATAAAAGTGAATTTATGTATTTTACATAATTCTGAATTAAAAATAGGACTTCATTACTTGAAAAAGCTTAGAAAATATAATAGTATTCTAAAAGAAAATACACAAGGAAGGACTACATGGGTGCAAGAGGTGAACTTTATACAACTCAAGTTGTTTTAGAAAACCGTTCATATTTTTTCAATGTAAAAGAAAACAGAAACGGAGACATTTTTCTTCAAATTGTTGAAAGTAAAACAAGGGTTGGAGAAGATTATGATCGTCGAGCAATAATCGTTTTTTCTGACGATATGAAAAAGTTTTTTTCAGGGTTGGATTCATCTTTAAGCTTCATCGAAAAAGAGAAAAAAGAAAGAGCAAAAATTGCTAGCGAAAGAAAAGCCGCAAAAGCCTTAGCTGAAGGCAAAAAAATCTACAAAAAAAGATCAACTGAACAAAATAATAAAACAAAAGATGTAAAGAAAACAAGCAAGGTTCATGTTGTATCAAAAAGAACTAAAACTAACGAAGAAACATATTAAACCTTATTTATAATTAAAAGATTGTCGCTGTATTGGGGAAGGTCCAATACGGCGAAGAATTTCTAAATGTTCTTTTGTAGCATATCCCTTATGCCTTTCATAACCATATTCTGGATATTTTTTAGCATATTCAATCATTACCCTATCACGTTCTGTTTTTGCCAAAATTGAAGCAGCCATTACTTCTGGAACAGAACTATCAGCCTTTGGTTTAGCCAGGCAGTCAACAGTAATTTCAGGGCAAAACGTTCCATCGACTATAGCAGATATTTCCAATTCCACATCTGAACCATATTCTCTTTCACAAAAAGAAGGTAACTTTTTTATCATATCTTCAAAAGCAAGTTTCATTGCCAACAAACTAGCATTTAGAATATTTATTTCGTCAATTGTTTTATGGTCAACTAAAACAACGGACCAACAACTACGTTCTTTAATCTTTATTTCTAAAATAGAGCGACGTTTTTCACTTAGTTTTTTTGAATCTTTTAGCTCTTCAATGGGAAAATCCGTTGGTAAAACAACAGCTGAAGCAGAAACTGGACCAGCTAAAGGGCCTCTTCCTGCTTCATCCATTCCACAAAGAACTTTTACTTTCATGAAGGATCCTTTTTAACTTGAAAAAAACTAGAACCCACTTCTTCCCCACCCAAAAAACCACAACAAACATAATATAACTGTGTATCTGACAAGTGAATACTAATTTGAGGCCTATCAGCAACATAATCCAAACTTATGGCTTCTACTTCTCCATTTTTTGAAAACAAAACAGAGAAAGAATTATCTCGAATCCAAGAACCTTGGGAATCACATATTCCAAAAGTATAAGAACCTTGTTCTTCTGGGGAAAAAATATACAAAGGAGAAAAATAAGTATGCTGGAATTCAATTATTTGACTTGAAGTATCATACAATAAAATATCAGGTAATGGATTTTCCTCTGAAGAAGAAACATAATTATTCATACTTGTAGTTATTCTAGCTTGAGCTTCTAAACTAGGAAAAACGGAAGCAATTAGCATTTCGGTAAAATCTTTATTTGTAACTGTTAGCTTTTTTAACTCTAAGCTAGCGGGCCATTCTCCTAAAAGTTGTTGAAAATGAATTTGAAACCATCCCCCAGCTTTAGCTTCAAAGATATAAGATTTTTCCAAAGAATAAGCAGGTCCCTTTGGAAAAATATCACAGGGCAAACGTTGTTGCAAATTACCTGTTTGTTTATCTAAGCAAACCATGGCTGGCTCTGCATCAATAAAAATAACTGCATCAGAAAAAGCCACTGGCTCAGAAATAATTGGATATGGATTTTCGTAAGTCCAAGATAATTGGTTATAGTACAATTTATAATTATTATTATCCAAAGTAAAATCAAAATCCTGATATTCAGAATATTCATTTACTATTTCAGTAGCATTTTTTTCGTAAGACAATAAAACAGGAATACCATTTGTTATAGTATTTAAATCTTCTTGTTCTTGGATTTCAGTAATTTCAACTTGATTTTCAATTACAGAAACTGATACATCTTCCTTTGATATTTTAAATAATCCATTTACAAAATTATTGTACTCTGGCGAAGATTTTGAAATATACAAAACAAAGGCTAACAGAAAGAAAAAAATTATAATAGCAAAAAAAATAAAAAAGATTTTTAATTTATTTTTCATAAGGAGCCACCATTATTTTCAAAAGAAAGATTATCTACAGAATATAAATCTTTTGTAATTCTAGAAAAATAGATTGAAGAAAACAAATCTAAGCCTTCAAAATCTGCAACCAACTTTTGCAAATCCTGGGAAGAAAGACAACATAACACAAATTCATCATTTTGGATTTCCGTTAAAAAGGTTGCTGAATATTCAGGTAAAATTTCATCAATGACGAAACCAAGCTTTAAAGATTTTTTTTCTAGTTGATTAAGCAAATCCCGACATTTTATTATTAAGGGTTTAGAATCTTCAGGTAAACCTTTGGAAAAATCCATAATCATTTTATAAAAATCAAGCATATCACTAGAATATTGTAATGCGTATAAAAGCGAAGAATTTGATAAAACAGCCAAAATATCTATATTTTCAAAAGTAGAATCTGCCTGAATAAGTTTTTTTATTTTTTCAAGGGCAATTCCACCTCTGTACATTTGAATACTTTTTATTTCCTCTGTAGGAATATGCAAAGTGTCTGTTGCTAAAAAAATGTTTAATTCCGGTACAGAAGAAGGTATTATATTGTTATTTGAAAAATATCTAAACATGGAATAAACTGTATCAGAATATTCCTGAGGAATAATTGCTCCTGTTCCCAAATCAGATAAAAAAGAATTAATTGTTTCTTCTAGTTTTGATTTTTTTTCGGTTGTATCCTTTTGTAAATGAGAAATATACCATAAGGATTCAGCTAATACGTAGGGCTGAAGTTTTTCTTGGCTAAGAGGTTCTAATAACAAGGTTAAAAACAATTCTTCGTATTCAGAACCTGACAGATTTTGTAAACTAAGCCACTTTTCTTTTAAATCATCTACAAAAACATCCAAAGAATCTTGTAAATCTGCTTCGTTTGTTGTTGAAATTGATTTAACTTGACTTTGGGAATATAAGCCCGTTAAAAGAAACAATAGTATAAATAGGAAAAATAAGTTTTTTTTTAACATTAAATTCCCCCAGGAAAACCTGAAATCTCATTATTATTATAGCTTTTCAGTTTTGAATGACCATCATACCATACTGGTGCAACTCTTGCTATTGCAGAAGAATCCCCATTTAATTCTGCAAAGAAAGTATTATTTTCTATAGTGGCAGCAACACCGCTAAGTTCTGCAACACGACCTAAAGTAGAAAAAATCCTACATTCTGAATCCATTAAACTAAATAATCCCCCAGAAAGAGAAAAGGCAACAGCTGTAGTAGCAGTAACCGTATATCGTCCCTTTGTTACAGTAGCGTTAGTTTTAATACCAGAAATTAAAGATGCATATTGTTTTGCGTGAATGGTTGCACCACAATCATCTAAAACTATTGTTGAAGAATCAGCAGAAAAAATTGAACCACTACGATTAAAACTAGCAACTATTTCGCAGCCAGAAAAATTCAATGTGGCAGAATTAATTTTGAAAAAACTAGAAGATTGTAATGATTCTAAAGAAGTTTCTTCAAGTTGTAAAATACAGTTATTTATTGAAACTTGCCCACCATTTTTTACTATTATTGAATTCCCTTCTTTTAATTTTAAACCAGAACTATTTCCTTCTCCGTTTATTTCACATTTTGAAGTAATAACAATATCTGAATCAATATTACACATTCCATCTAAATGCAACCTAGTAAAATCCCTTTCTTTTACCACTTCTAATGCTTGTGTAAAAGAAGAAAAAGGTCTTACAAGGCTACCATCCGCCTCTAAGGAGGCAACATTCTTAGTTGAAATATAAAAATTATATGGATCAATGATTACTTTATAATCAGAAGGAGCACTAATATTTCCATATTCATCCGTGGAATAAGCTACCAGGTGATATAAAGTAGCACTAGTCTTTTCTTGGGATAATTGTATTGGTTCTCCGTGGTATGTAACAAAATCTGAAAGACTAAGTTTTTTTTCATCATGTAAATCAACTTCCATTTCGTTAAAACCATCTGGCTTAGAGGCAAGAATTGAAACATTGTATAAAATATGACTATCAGGAACAACTGAAAAATCTACAGTAACTTTATCTCTATTATAAAATAAATTGCTACTAGACAAAATTTCTGGCTTAGCAGGTGGCATTTTGTCTATATTCACAGAAAAATTCGTAGTTCCCTGATATAAATTTTCAAAGTATAAATCAACAAGAAAATCCCCTCGATATTCTTCACCAAAAAATGCATCGATTTTTAATGTATCTACAGGATTCATTTGTTCACCTTGAATAGCTATTTTATAGCCTTCTGGAGCTTCTAATATAGCAGCCTGATTTCCATCATATGACAGTTCCAAAGTGGGCTTAGCAGGCAAAGTAATTGAATAAATTGGATTTCCAACTTCATAGGCTACACTTTGCCATGAAATTGTATGGGGAACATCTCGATCTATATATATAGATCCATCTGCTAATTCCCAAAAATTATCGTCCACTGTATAGATTAAGTTTTTTTTGGTAAAGGTTAAATAGTTCCAATCAGAAACAATAAAAGGTGGCTCTTCCTCTGGGGAAATATAAAAATTATCTAAACCCGAATCAAATGCTGTTTCTCTAGGAGTTTCAGTGGAAATAACAAACCTCCATGAAAAAACACCATCAGTTACGGTGCAAGGCAAATACCTTGCAGGAAAATAAGCACCTTCAAGATAGAGAGGACGACCTACAAGGTCTGGAATTTTTTTATCCCCGAGACAATAGTAAAAATTTTCTGGGATTGGAATAACATCCCCTGGTGAATAATTAAAAAAAGGTCGGTTTTCATCAAAGGGGAGTTGCCATGCTGATTCTGGTTGATTAACTGTAAATGAAATCTTAATTTGCTGAACAGATCCATCTTGATAAACTGCAGCTAATCGCAAGGGAACAGAACCAGTGGCATTTAATACAACAGGTCCATCATAGGCAAATCCAAAATCCAGTGGATCTGAACCAGTAAAGGAATAATAAACCTCTACTCCTTCTGGCACGTCTAAAATCAAGGCTTGTTTATTAGCCCAAACTCCCTCCACTGGGCTAAGAACTTGTAGCGAAGAATCTTTTGCAAAAACATTTCCTATGCTCCACAAAAAAATTACAAAAAAGGTAAGTATCTTATATATATTCCGTGAAGGGTTTATCATAAAACAAATCCGCCTAAAGTAAAGATTCAAAAACTTCTCTAAGTTCAGGGTCGTCTTTAAAATAATGTTCTTCTAATTCTTCAGCTGAAAGACCTATTAATTCATGACTCATATAGTGAATCCATAAATCATCTTCAGGCTTAGTGATAGAGAATTTTCTACACCAATAATCAGGCTGAATAGGCAGCTGTTCTTCTTTTTCAGGAAAATATTTATAATCATGCACGGCAATTTTTAAATCTTTCCGTGGTATACCTTTTTCCATAAGCAATTCAGCTATACAATTGATTGTTTTTCCTGAATCAAATATATCATCAACTAAAAGAACTTTATCACCATGTCGTAAATGCTCAGGGGAATAAGTCCAACCATCCACCATAACACGACTTTGCTGTCGAACATCAGAATAAGAACGAGCTACAACTGCTGCATAAAAAACTGGATGAACATCCTTTCTTGCCATTTTAAAATATTCACTAACAACATTTGCAACATATGCCCCACCACGAAGAGAAACATAAATTACATCTGGTATAAATCCGTCTTTATGAATTCTATGAGCCATTTTAAGGGCATTGTTCCTAACTACATCATAGGGTAAAAATTGTTTATTCATATTAACCTCGTGAATAAATAATACATTAAATTTGTTGATAATACAAGCGTCATTTTTTGTCTTAGATGCAAAGTAAGAAAAATTACTGAATTTGTCCACGCAAAATACTAGCTAATTCTTTCCAGACAACCTTATCTTCTTCACTTAAAGATGCAAATTCCTTCTGTTTTCCCCAAGCTGAATAATCGATAAATCGCTTTGTCCTTTCGATAAGAGAAGAAAATTTATCCTCTTGAAAATTAGATAACCATTTTGGAATTTTTCTGCCAAGTATTTTAACCAGCTGTGAATAGTGAGGAACACAAAGTCCATCTGATTTGCAAAAAAATTCTCGTAATTCTTGGTCAGAGGTGGCATCATCATGACCTTCTGCTATAAACGTTAAAAATTCTTTTTCAATTCTCTGTTGCTCTGCACAAGCAGGACACAGTTGTTTATATCTTCTCATTTTACGCTTTTTAAAATCATGAATATAATCATCTAAGGTTCCTTGTCCTAAAATGGCAACAGCAAGACCATCTCTGTAATTAAGCAAGATTTTTGCATGGGAAGAACAAAAACCACCTGCTTCACGATATTGAGCTCTAAAAGTACGATCAGAAATATGTTCAAATAGCATTCCATCGATATAGCGATCAATTCGTTCGTCTATAATTCGACAAATAGGACATCCCTTATTTTCACAAGCTTTTTGCAAAGCAAAATAATTTACGTGTTTTTCTGCCATGATTAAAATTATATCATAACAAAAAACAAAAAGCCAGAAAAACCTTATTAATAATTATTCATTGTAAGCAGTAAAATATAATGTCGCCAAAATAAATAGTTTTTCAAAACTAAATTATTGTTCCAGATGGAATAATAGCATTCTTTTTTATAACAATAATTCCATCTGTTGTAAAAAACTCTCCATGT
>JAGAOP010000048.1 GCA_017623685.1 Spirochaetaceae bacterium | reverse complement strand
TTAGTTTATATCCCTTTAAATATACTTCAGAACAAATAGCTTCGGCAACTGGTGCTTGTACACTTGCAATTGCTTCGTGAACATTAGGATCAAAAATATCACCCTGTTGACCATAACCTACAAGATTATATTTATTTTCCAACATAGAAATTAATTTATCCTTTGTCATTTGAACGCCTTGAACCACAGTTTCTACATCTGTAGCATTTTTCGCAGCATCTAAAGCTCTGTCAAAATTGTCAAGACTTTCAAGCAAATCTGATAACAAGTTAGTATTTGCGTAATCAAAGGCATCTTGTTTTTCCTTTATCATTCGCTTACGATAATTGTCAAAATCTGCAATTTTTCGTACATATTGATCTTGAAGTTCAGCATTTGCTTTTTTTAGTTCTTCTATGCTCTTTTCCAACTGAATAATTTTTTCTTCAGGGGTTTCATTTTCTGAAGATTTTTCTTCTACTTCGGAAGTAACTTCTTCTTCATTTTCACCCTGCTGAATAGCATCCTGCTCTTGAACATTCATTTCCTGTTTTTCACTCATTCTAATTCACCTTAGTATTACTATTCTTACTACTATATAAGATAATAATTCCAATAAAAAAGGTCAACTTTTTTAAACAATTTTACTGATTTATGTGTCAAAAATTCACATTAATCTATCTGAAAAAATAACACTTTTTTTAAAATCATTTTACAATATAGAAATAAATCTCCTTAAAGCCTAAACAATTTTATATTCAGGATATTGTTCCCCTTCTGGAGATATGGCAGTATAAACTCTCACTTTACAATGTTCCATACAAACATTTTCAACAAATTTAGGTAAATCCTCTGTATATGGCGAAAAAATATCCTGAGGATTAAAATCTAATTCCATTTCACACTCTTCCCCTTCTCCAGCGAGCCTAGAAAAAGCTCCATTAAGCCTGACAATTTCTTTAACAGCAGGAAATAAGTGGACAACTTTTTTTTCTTCATATTTTAGCTGAAGAAAAATAAGCTGCATTCTTTCCACTTCTGAATGAGGAATAGAAAACCCATCAAATCCTGTTTGCAAAGAACAATTATTACACCGTAACCATTCTGCAAAATCCGAAAAAAAAGAGGAAGCCTTCATTTTTAAAGGTTTTAAAACCGATTGGAACCAAGGCACAGCCCTACCCGCTGAATAAAAAACAGTACAAGCAAAGGCACAATCCATTGCCAAAGAAATATCCCGTGGGGAAAAAAATCCAGTTGAAGTAGGTTTATCCTTTTCGTCTAACTGAGGAAAATCCAAGTGATTGGGATAACAGCTAAGTGCAAAATCTATTCTATCTCGAAAAAGTTTTATGGTATCAGTTTTATTAGCAACAACATCTATATCAAATCCAAAAACTAAACCATATCTATTTAAAAGATCTATTCGTCGTAAAAAAGATTTTCTATCAATATAATCTAAAGGTAACTGCAAAGAACAAAATAATTCAGAAAGGATAGAACACACTTCTTTATCCAATAAATTTGCTTGTAAATAAATTGAATAAAACAACTGAGGAGCATCTTGTATTGCAGCATGCAAAAAATTTAATAACTTTTCTTTATTTCCAGTTAGTTTAGGGTCATAGACTATTAACCTAGTCACACCTTTTTCACAAATAGCTTTTAAACCGGTTTCTACTTCAGTTGAAGAAAAATGATATTCAATGCCCTTGTTCATCAAAGAATTAACCTACAAAAGAATAATTCCAGCATTGGAACATTCTTTTCGCATAGAATCTGGCCATACACTTACTTGAGTTTCTCCAATGTGTGCTTTTCGTAAAAAATACATACACATACGAGATTGACCTATTCCACCACCAATAGTTTGTTTTAATTTTCCATCTAACAACATAGAATGAAAGTATAATTTTTCTCTTTCCGTACAACCTTTCAATTCAAGTTGATTTTTTAATGATTCAGGAGAAACTCTTATACCCATGGATGAAAGTTCAAAACTTGTTTTCAAAACTGGATTCCAAACCAAAAGGTCGCCATTTAATCCTTTATGGCCACCTTCAGTTTCTGTACTCCAATCATCATAGTCTGGGGCTCTTCCATCATGTGGTTTACCATCAGGCAAGGAAGCTCCTATACCAATAATAAAAACTGCACCATACTTTTCGGCTACAATATTTTCCCTTTCTTTACCAGAAAGATTAGGATAAGCTTTTTGTAAATCTTCAGAAAAAACAAAGGTAATTTCTTCTGGCAAAATTGGACTTATTCTAGGATATCTATCGTAAATAAAAAACTCTGTACGTTTTATACAACGATATATTTTCCTTACCACATCCTTAAGATATTCCAAATTTCTATCCTGCTCTAAAATCGCTTGCTCCCAGTCCCACTGATCAACATACAAAGAATGAATATTATCCAATTCTTCGTCTGCACGAATTGCGTTCATATCAGTATATATTCCAAAACCAGAATTCAAATTTAAATCCGTTACTTTTAACCTCTTCCATTTTGCTAAAGAATGAACAATTTCCATCTTTGAATCATTCATATCTTTTACAGGAAAACTTACAGCCCTTTCAACGCCATTTAAATCATCATTTAAACCAATACCTTGAGGAACAAAAAGAGGAGCTGTAACTCTAGTCAAATTTAACTCGGTTGATAAAGCTAATTGAAAGAAGTCCTTTATCATAACGATTGCGTGTTCTGTTTCTCTTACAGAAAGAAGAGATTCATAATCTGAAGGAATAAAAACTTGCGACATAAACTTTCCTTTGAATCAACTATGGCTTAAAATCAAGGGATTATATCATGAGCCATATATAAGCGTCAATCATATTATCTTTTTAAATCTGGAAACCTAGGGGCAAACCACACGGAACCCCATATAATTATATGCTTCATTGGGGTCAAAGGCATATCTATCTCCGCAATAAATAAACCCACTATAAGGACTCCAACTTCCTCCTCGGCTTACTCTTTCAAAACCAAACTCTGGACCACTACTAAAAGTACCTTCGGAAACTTCGTTATAACTGGCATACCAATCCCAACAAAATTCCAACACATTCCCACTCATATCAAATAAACCCATTGCATTTGGATTTCCAGACCCAATTGCAGCATTTTCAGAAAAAGGAGTGCCGGCAGTTCCCACTACCATAGTTCTATTGGTATTTCCATCAAACCAAGCAATAGCAGTATCTGGAATGGAACTATCACTATTTCCTTGCAAATCCACAGCTCCACTGGGGAGATTTCCTTTTTGATAACCTATAGTTGTACGTCTAGCTGCATATTCCCATTCAGCTTCTGTAGGAAGTCTATAACCATTGGCATCCCAATTACATTCCGCTAAATCACAAGCAGGTGTATTTGTAGAATCCCTTAATATTTGTCCGTCAAAAGTATAACAAGGCGTTTTATTTTCTTTTTCGCTATAAGCATTGCACCATACAATTACATCGTACCAATTGATATTTGTTACAGGCTGAAATTTTCCATCTGGGGTAGGCTCTTTACCTCGTCTACCTGTGGAACCTTGTTGGCCAGGATTGCTAAAAGTATAACCATTTTCCTCTGCCCATATTCTTACTTCATACCACAACCTATAAGTTGTTTCGTAACGATTAATTCTAAAAGGTTTAATCCAACGCTTAGCCGTATAAGACTGAGTATTATCCCCGATTACATAAACATCATATTCAATATTTTTAGTTAAGTCCGGACCAATTTTTACAAAATCCACATCCTCTGCCTTAACCCTAGGAACTTCATTTCTTTCCCAAATAGGTCTAGTACTTTGACCAAAGGCAACTTGAGTAAGCAAAAAGAACAGCATTAAAATAGAAAAAGTTAGTTTTAGCATATTATATTTCATCAGTTTCTCCTATAAAAACCACCGCCTTGGCGGCGAGCCATGGAAGGCGAGAATATCAGTTTAAAATGAAACGCATTTTAAACTGAAATGATAAAAATTACAGGGACGTAATTTTTATCATGCCTCCATAAAAAAAAACTATATAATCAAATTTTGTTACATTTTAAAGTTTTTCAAGTTTTTGTTCTTGTATCTTCATTAACCGCATAAGTTGTTTTTCCTTTCTACGTTGAGTTCTTGTTTTATTAGAAGGTTTTCGCGCCATAGGTTTATCTTTCAACAACCTAGCAACAACAAAAGTTGTAAACAAACACAGGCAGGAAACAAGTATTACACCAAGCCAACCATTATTCATAAAAGGCAGTGGCACGTTCATTCCAAAAAAACTAACAATAAAAGTAGGAACCATCATTATCAAAGAAATTGTTGTAAGTCGTTTCATAACAATATTCAAGTTATTTGAAATAACAGTTGCAAAGGCATCTACCATTCCTGCAAGAATATTGCTATATGTATCTGTCATTTCAATAGCCTGTCTGTTATCAATTTCCGCATCTTCTAGCCAATCTCTATCGTCAGCATCAAATGTTAGTAACTTAGTTTTTGTAAGCTTTTCCAAAAGCAACTGATTACTTTTAAGAGAAGTCGTAAAAAATTCCAGAGATTTTTCTAAGTTTAAAAGTTGAATCAATTCGTTGTTTTTTACAGATTGCTGCAATTCGTTTTGAATTGTAGAAGAACGTCGGTTTATTTCTTTTAGATATCGTAAAAACATCGTGTCAGCCCTACTCAACATTTTAACGATAAAAGCAGGAAAATCCGACAAAGATAAACCCTTCATTCTATTAGATGTCATATCTTTTAAAACTTCGCAATCTGTCCAACAAATTGTAATAATCTTATTTTGATATACAATTATTCCAATGGGAGCGGTAAAATAACTAATGTCATCAGAGGGAACAAAAACTGGTATTCTAGCAATAACTAATGTATATTCATCATCTTTTTCTATTCGGGAAAGTTCATCTGGGTCAAGAATATCTAAAATATGTTCTTGCTGAACATTATATTCATCTTCTAAAATACGAATATCTTCTCTTGTAACAGAACGGGCATCAATCCAAACATTTGAATCTTTAGTAATTTCTGTATATTCTTTTTTTACAAGTCGTCCTTCTTCTTGCTGCCAATATGTAATCATATAGCTGTCCTTCTAAATCTTGTGTAGGGGGCTCTTTGCCCATAAAAAAGCCTTTAAGGCATATATGACAATCGATAGTGATACTTCCAGGGTCGCTATCCATGTTATGCCTCCTTGATTTAGAAGTTTAAAGACACTTTGAATATAATGGAATTTTAAAAAAAACGCAAGTATACTTAATTTAGAGAAATAAATTTATATAAAAATTATTTACGAACGATATTTGGAATTACGGACTTTTCTTTTTCTCTTGAAAAATATTTCATAGGGTGAATATCTAAAGCATTTGAATACCACCCTTTTACAACATCCATATTCAAAATATTTAAAGTAACAGGATGAGAAATAGGTAAAACAATTCCATCAGAAAGTAAAATATCTTCTGCTTGAGCTAACAAATCCAATCTTTCTCTCCCTTCTTTTTTGGAAGCTTGATCTAAGAGAGAATCATATTCTTGGTTCACCCATTTACTTTCGTTCATAGTTGAAGAAGATCGAAATAATTCCAAGAAACTCAAGGGATCTGCAAAGTCACCTATCCAAGTATAACTAAACAAATCTGCATTCCAACCTTCAATGCTATCAAGATATCGAGAAATCGGAGTTTTTGAAATATTTACAGCTACACCAATTTGTTCCCAACTGTTTTTTAATATTTCAGCTTGATTCATCATATATTCTGAATCAGAAATTGCAATAGTAATTTCTACTTTTTCGGAAACATCTAAGTTTGCAGCTTTTTTTGCTTCATTTAACATAATTTTTGCTTCTTCCATATCCCAATCGGTTATTCCTATAGGGGAAAAATAATCGTTAAGTGGATAAATAAAATTATGAGCAGGAACAAAGGCTTGTTTTCTTAATTCTTCCCATGGAACTGCTGAAATAAGAGCATTGCGAAAATCTGCTCTATTCCAAGGGAATTTATCTGCTTTAAAAAATAAATATTCTGTAGCAAATTCAGGAGAAATAAGAATAGAATCTCTATCCAACACACTATCTAAATTTGCCATAGAAATAATCCAGTCCACAGATCCTATGTTAAACAAATATGTATTTTCATCCACATTATCAGATTGAACAATATGAATTTCTTGTAATGCAACATTTTTTTCATCATGGTACAGAGGATTTTTTTGCAATTTGAGAATTCCATTTTGATAAGATTCTAAAACAAAAGGACCACTGTATACATTTGCATCAGGATGAACAGCAGCAAAAGCATGGTGACATAAAATATTAGGCAAGTGTTCTGCTGGAGTATTTAGCACAAGCATAATGCGATTTTCATTTTGAACATAGATTCCCACATCTTCTGCAGAACCTTTACCGGTTCTGTATTCATAAACACCTTTTACACAATCTAGCAAAGAAGCAAAAGGAGCTTGAGTTTTCGGATGCAATAAATTCATCCAAGAATCTTTTATGGATTGTGCAGTAATTTTTTCTCCATTACTAAAACAAGCATTCTCTAATACTGTAAAAGTCCAACGTAACTTATTTCTAGAAACTTTATAATTTGAAAGCAATGCAGGTAAAGGTTCCAAAGTTTTTGGATTGTAAGAAAAAAGTCCCTCATAAAGCCCCGTAAGGACTTGAGCTTCTGAGCTATAACTTGCAGTATGAGGGTTTAAATTATAATTATGCTCTGAATCAATAATTACAAAGGGCTGCTGTTCTGTAGCACAAAGTTGAAAAGAAAAAAACAGGCTTACAACCAATAAAATGAATGTTTTAAACCACATTAGTTATTCCCAACTTCTTCATTTGTTGCTGTTCTTCCACATAGGCTGAATATTCAGCTTTTCGTTGATTGGTTTTAACAAGAGTATTTTTTATAGAAGTAAGCTCCATTGTAATCCCCTTTACCCTAGAGCGACTTAAAGGAGATGCAGCTGATTTAAAAAATTTGTCATATCCATAAAGCATTAAAATCATTTGTTGACATTCAGATAATTGCTTTGTCAAAAAAGATATAATTTCAGGCTCTGTGTCAGATTCTATTTTTTGGAAACCTGGAAGTTGCTTTGAAGCAAAAGAATTATAAAAATTAACTCTTTTTGATAAATCGTTAATGGTTTTATGAAAAACCACTTTTTCGTTGCGAATAGTTTGGGTTACACTGTCCGTTATGGGAATAACATATTCAATAGGTTTTTCTTTTATACCAAAAACCTTACGCAAAGCTTTCATTAACTTGTCGCCAAAACCTTGTTTTTCACTTTGAATAAGATTATTATTTTCCGTAAGTTTTTCTATAATCGTACTTAACAAAGGAGCAACTGCAGCTAAGGTTCTAACAGCTTCCATCACCAAAGATTTGGTATTTATTTGAATTACTTTTTTTTCTGATGAAGTATCAACTATTTTTAGTTTATCTAATAATTGTTGCCGTAGTAGATTTTTTTTGTCCCCAGCATTTTCTGCAAAAATTTCTTCTACCAATTCTGAGTAAAAAGGTTGCTTTCCCATGCAAGAAGAAAACATTTTTTTTACTTGTGGCAAACCAACTGAGGCTGAAACTTCTATTTTATCTTTGGGATAAGAAGGATTATTTAATATATTCTGTCTAATATCTTTTTTGTAAAGTTCCCGTTGCAAATGGGTTACTTGCTTCAACCTAGAATTAATTTTTACAATATTTTTAGAAATAGTGGAAATACCACCATTTATTACACCAACTGCAATGGTATCTGCACCCTGTCTTGCTTGAATTAAAAGTTCAGCCAAACCTCTTGTGTTAGGATGAGAACTAGAAGGAACTAAAGTCCCCCACTGAAAGTAATTGTTTAATCCTACCAACTTTTTAATTCTCTCTAATGAAAGATTCTTTGTTGAAAACTTAAAAAAGTTACATAAAAAGTCTATAACTCGTTCATAGTCTGATAATCGCACACCAATAATAATATTTCTATCTTTTTCTGGAAAATCAAATTCATCTGGAACTTGAACATCGGTAATTTTTTTATCTAAACGATAAGGGTCTGGAGTAATTAGCCCCTTTTGAGTCAAAACACTGATTAAATTTGTAACACAAGAATGAATTGTTCGGTATTCTTCCAAAATAGCCGAAAGTACATTAGAATCTAGCCAAGAAGATTGTTCTTCTAAAGCTTTAAAAAGTTTTGTCTCAAATTCTATTAAATCTTCCATTATGTAATTATTATCTAACAAATAAGTAATTTAAGCAAGTGTTTTATGTTTCAACATCATAGAATAAAATCCTTTTTGCGAACAAAAATTTTTTTCTTACCCTACAAAAACTAGTTTCCTGACAATTCTTTAAGTTCAGCCTTTGTGACTTGCCAAACTCCCTGTAATTTAGAAACTTCTAAAATTCCATAGCAACCTTCTGCTAAAGAACCAGGATTTATTATAGTTGTTTCACCTATGTGGTCTACTGCCTTAGATTCATGAATATGGCCAGTTACAACTGCCAAAGGCTTTACCTCTTGGATAAAGTTCCGTATCAAAGGAGAACCAACATGAATTCCTGCAGTAATTAGATCACAAGCTGTATCTTTTGGAGGTTGGTGAACAATAGCAATCATATTCGGCCAAGTTCCATCTCCTTGTTCTTCTTGACTTTCAACTGCCACAGATAAATCTTTGATTAATTCTTCGTCGGTTCTTTCATTAGGAGTTGTTCCTGTAAATTTCAAAGCACCACCACTACCAGCAAAAACAAGACCATCTCGAAAAACTAAAGTACCTTGAACAGAAATATCTTTTTCTTCTAATTTTTCAATGAAAGAAGGTTCATCACAATTACCTAGAACAGCGTATACATCATCATGTAATTGAAGAATTTTATTTAAAGCGGGCAACCCTGTTTCAATTTCGTTGAATCGTGCAAAATCTCCAGCAAAAAGAATTCCATCAAAGGTGGGTTCTATTGCTTGCAGTTTTTCGATATAAGCTAAATCTCCATGAATATCAGAAATAACAAGAAATTTCATATTTTTACTCCTAAAAACAATTTCTGTTCCGTTTTATAAAATATATCACAGAATCATAAAAAAAAATAGTTTTAAAAAAAATCTGCTACCTACTTTCTAAATCTTGAAAGATTTTACGAAGTTCTTCCATTTGCTCATGATTTCCAATAGTTATCCTTAAATATTCTTCTATACCGGGAATATCAAAGCGGCGAACCAAAATTCCTTTAGATTTAATATATTCGTAGGCAGCTTTACCATTTATACCTTTTTTATAAGTGAATATAAAATTTGTTGCAGAAGGTAATACATTCCAACCTTTTTCTTGTAAAAACTTTGCAAATAAATCCCGTTCCTTGCAAATCATTTTGGCTGTATTTACGTAATATGCCACATCTTTGCAGGCAGCCTTTGCTGCCACTTGGGCAAGATAATCTACAGGAAAATGATTAAATGAATCTTTTACACAAAACAGGGTTTTTATTAATTCAGGATTTGAAACTGCATAGCCAAGCCTCATTCCTGCAAAAGAAAGACTTTTAGAAAAGGTTCTAACTATTACTAAATTATTAAATTCAGAAAGCAAAGGAAGGCAACTTTCCCCACCAAAATCTCCGTAGGCTTCATCCACCACATGAACCCTATTTTTAGGAGCAACCTTTAACATTTCTCGAATTTCTTGGCGACTCAAATAAATACTTGAAGGTGCATTTGGATTTGCAAAAATCATGCTGCTATTATATAAATTAGCTTCTTGCACCATTTTTTCCAAATCTAAAGAAAAATCCTTTTTTAGTGGCACTTTTATTAAAGGTATATCGTAATAGCCTGCATATACTGGATAAAAACTATAAGTATGTTCTGGTTGAATTAGGGGCCTATCACCTTCAAAAAAAGAATAAAACACAAAGGAAAGAACTTCATCAGAACCATTACCTGCAAATATCATATCGCTGGTAATTTCAAAAGGTAATTTATCTTGCAAAGCAGGCATAGGGTTGCCACAAGAATCAAAAGTTGTTCTACAAAGATGTCCCCCTGTTGCATTAAGCAAATTTGCTATTGCCTTGCGTAAATCTGTGCTATTAGGATCTGGATAAAGGGCAAGTTTCATTGAGCTTTCCTTCAAAGAATGAATTATAGCTTTTGTTACCTCCGGAGATGGTGGATATGGGTTTTCGTTAGCATTTAATTTTATATAAACCCTATCCTTTGGTTGTTCACCAGGTTTATATGGATTTAAGTTTAAAACTCGACTTGCTTGCATTTTTTCCACTCACCTTTGCAAAATTTGTTTTCAAAAAATATTTTATGAAATAAGACTTGTGTAGTCAATATAATTAACAAAGCAAATTTTCTTGACTAAAACAATATTATATATTATATAATATAATAAAAGGAGTAGTATGATATTCAATATAAATTCTAGCTTTCTTGATGCTATTGTTTTAAACATTGTATCAAAGGAAGATACATATGGATATAAAATCACACAAGAAGTTAAAAAATTTTTAGAAATTTCAGAAAGTACTTTGTATCCTGTCCTACGCAGACTGCAAAAAGAAAATTTTCTTGAAACCTATGATTCAGAATATTGCGGAAGAAATAGAAGGTATTATAAAATAACATCTAATGGAATTATTCAATTAGATGGATATCGACACGAATGGAAAAAATATATCAACCAAATGAATGAATTTTTTTTCGGTCAAACAGGAGAACTTCAAGATGAATAAAGATGAATACCTAAAGGCTTTGGAACACAACCTTCAATCCCTTACAGAAAATGATAGACAAGAAGCTCTTATTTATTACAAAAATTATTTTGAAGAAGCAGGAGAAGAAAATTTCCAACAAATTATAACCCAGTTAGGCTCTCCAGAACAATTAGCAAAAAGTATTTTACATAACTATCCTGGTGTATTACAAGTTACCCAAAAAAAAGATGATAAAAACAATAATGCAACAAATAATTCATCTAAAGCTTCAAACAAAACTGACTATTCAATCGGAAAGATTCTATTTATTATTTTACTGGTACTCATAACTATGCCCCTATGGATTCCTGCCATAGGTGTAATCAGTAGCATAGTTTTAGGAATTGCTATAACCATTGTTGCTATTGGAGCAATTAGCACTATTCTAGGCACTATATCCTTTATTGTTGGAATTTGTTTCTTTTGTTTAGGAGTATTTTTTATTTTTCCAAATGGAATAAATGCCCTAATGTTTACAGGCTTAGGTTTGGTGTTGATTGGGATAAGCATAATTTTTTCTTATTTTGGAATTTATTATTGTGTAAAAACTGTTCCAGCTATCATACGAAAATTTGTTGAATTATGTCAAAGGGCATTAAAATCAAATAACAAGGAGAAAGCAAAATGAAAAAGTCATTTAAAATTTTGTTAATTATTTCATTATGCCTAATTGCACTGGGAGTATTATTAATTGGAATTGCACTTGCTTCTGGAGGAAGCATATCAGATCCAATAAAAACTATCGAAGAAATACAAAATAACAAAAAAATATGTTTTTTAACAGAATCACATTTTTATAAAATACATAGATTCGAGGTTCAAATATGACAGAACAAAACAACAGTAAAAAACTATATAAATCTAAGAAAAAAGTGATTTGTGGAGTTTGCAGTGGCTTAGCAGAATATTTTAATATCGACCCTACCTTAGTAAGACTAGTTACTGCACTTATTTCTTTAGCAAGTATTGGAACAGGACTTCTAGCTTATATAATTGCAGCCATAATTATTCCAGAAGAGCCAAATTCAACAAACTAATTGCCCTACCTTCTTTGGTATGATATAATAAATTATGCATTCTTCTATACCATGGTGGAAATCTAGAGTAGCATATCAAATATATCCTAGAAGTTTCTGCGATTCTAACAACGATGGTATCGGGGACATTCCCGGTATTATTTCTAAACTAGACTATATTCAGGAACTAGGAGTTGGTATTATTTGGCTTTCTCCAGTTTATCGGTCTCCAAATGTTGATAATGGCTACGACATTAGCGGCTACCGTGAAATCAATCAAGAATACGGCACTATGGAAGATATGCAGCAGCTTATTTCAGAGGCAAAGAAACGTGGCATAAAAATAATAATGGATTTAGTTATAAACCACACTTCTGATGAGCATCCCTGGTTTATTGAAAGCAAAAAAAGTATAAATAACCCTTACCGTAACTATTACATATGGAAACCTGGTAAAAAACAAAGAGGTAAACTAATGCCTCCAAATAACTGGACAAGTTTTTTTACAGGTTCCGCTTGGGAACAGGATAAAACCACCAATGAATATTATCTTCACTTGTTCTCCAAAAATCAGCCTGATTTAAATTATAATAACCCAGATGTTTTATCTGCTGTAAAAGATATAATGAAGTTTTGGCTTGATATGGGAATAGATGGCTTTCGCTGCGATGTAATTAACGTTATTTATAAAACATCTTTGGCAAATGGGAAAAAACGCCTAGCTCTAACAGGGAAAGAATTATATCATTGCCAAGAAGGTTGTCATAAAATTCTTAAAGAAATAAGAAAGGATGTTCTATCAAAATACGATTGTTTTACTGTAGGAGAAGCTGTTCTTGTAACAACAAAACAAGCGAAAGAATTATGCGACCCAAACAGAAATGAACTAGACACAGTTTTTAGTTTTGAACACGTAGAGTGCAACCAAATAAATAATAAGTGGTTTAAGTTACCCTTTAATCCTAAAAAATTTATGGGCATTATTGAAAAGTGGCAACAGGAAATAGATTGGAACGCCTTATATTTAGAAAACCACGATCAACCCCGATCCGTTAGTCGCTTTGGAAGCGAAAAATATCCAGTTGAATCAGCAAAAATGCTAGCTACCCTTTTGCTTACCTTAAGAGGAACACCTTTTATTTACGAAGGACAAGAACTAGCTATGACAAATCCAAACTTTTCTTCTATCGAAGAATATCAAGACATAGAATCAAAAGAAGTATGGAAAATTGCAAAAAAACTGCTTTTTCCAAAATGGCTTAGGTTAAAGATGCTAAATACAACTAGTAGAGATAATGCACGAACTCCCATGCAATGGGATTCTTCTGAAAATGCAGGTTTTACAAAAGAAGGGGTTTCTCCTTGGATAAAAATTAATCCAAACTACAAAAATGTAAATGCAAAGACTGAATCTAGTGATTCTAATTCAGTATTAAACTGGTACAAAAACCTTATTGCTTTACGAAAAACTTATCCCCAACTTTTAGGTGGAAACTTCAAAATGTTGTATAAAAGCTCTAAGATTTTTGCCTTTGAAAGAGTTTTAAAAGGAATTGGGGACGGAAAAGATAGAAAAACCATAACCGTCTTAAGTTTTAGCGAAAGAACAAAGTCTTTACCTACAGGAATTAAAAAGGAACTAGAAACTATTTCTAACCCTAAAATTTTATGTAGCATATATGACACTATAGACAAATTGCCACCTTATGCAGCCTTTGTTGTTTCTAACACGGAAAAATCTTTTTAGAAAAAAATGTCTTTAGCAAAAAAAAATATTACAAAGAAAAACAATATTTTATCTTTTACCTTTAACTTTATAAAAGAAGAAATAGTTTTTGTAATTGCAACCTTAGTTGCTATAATTTCTGCATTTTTTGTCCCACCTTCCATTGAATATTTTTCATATATTGATTGGGATACCCTATTTATTCTTTTTTCTTTAATGGCAGTGGTTCAAGGATTAAAAAAAGAAGGATTATTTGATTATTTTTCCATGGTTTTAAGTAAAAAAGCTAAAACAAAAAAAGGTATTTCATTTATATTAGTTTTTTTATGTTTTTTTATGAGCATGTTCATTACAAATGATGTGGCTTTAATAACTTTTGTGCCATTTACAATCCAAATTTTTGCAGAAAAACGAGATAATCTTTTAATTTATGTTATAGTTCTTGAAACCATAGCCGCTAATCTAGGCAGTATGCTACTTCCTATTGGAAATCCACAAAATTTATTTTTATTTGGCACAATGGATTGTTCAATATTAGATTTTATGCTTTTTTTACTACCATATGTTATTCTTTCAGCAATAATTTTGACCTTACTTTTGTTATTCATTCCTGCTAAACCATTAAACGAAACTAACAACAATGAATCAGAAAAATGTGATTTTCACCTAAAAGGAAATATTCTTTATGGAATTCTATTTTTTACATGTATTCTTTCTGTTACAAAACTTTTACCAAAATATATTTTGATAATTATTGTAGTAGTAGTAGTTTTTATAAAAGACAAAAGTATTTTTAAAAAAATAGATTATATGTTGCTCCTTACATTTATGGCTTTTTTTGTTTTTACTGGCAACATTGGGAATATTAACGAAATAAAAACTTTTCTAATTGACAATATTAAAGGAAAAGAATTATTTTCAGGAATAATTTTTAGTCAAGTTATAAGTAATGTTCCTGCCGCATTAATGTTACAACCCTTTGCTTTGAACATTGAAAAACTGCTAATTGGAGTAAATATAGGTGGACTTGGAACAATAATTGCTTCTTTGGCAAGTCTTATTTCCTTTAAAATATACAACACAAGTATCACAAAACCCAAATCTTCTTTGTATTTGTTAATTTTTTCTTTATTGAATATATTATTTTTAGGCTTATTAATACTTTTGGCAATTATCTTAGATTGAATATAATTTTAAAATATGATAATTATAAAATGACAAACAAAAGAAACCATGTTATAATTCTTTCTAGATAAAAGAAAAGGGTTAGGAGGCAACCTATGAAAAAGTATTTTAAGTTTATAATTTTTTGTGTACTAATATTCTCTTTAATATTTTTATCTTGCAACAATATACTTTTATCAAAGGGTTCTAGTCTTTCTATAAGACTACCTGGAACAGAGCAAAGTAGATTTGCTTTTGTAAAGCCAGAAAGCCTAGACTCTTTTACAATTATTTTAACAAAGAAAAATGGGAAAACCCAAGAAAAAACAGCAAAAGCTGGAGAAACTATTGTTTTTGACTCTTTAACTGCTGACACCTACACTGTTTCTGCAAAAGCCTTTGATGAAGACAATAACTGTGCTGCCTATGCCCAAGAAGAAGTTTTAATTAAACCAAAGCAAAACACAAACCTTGTTTTAAACCTTACTTGGAACTTACTTACAGAAGAGGCTATAATAAATAACGAAGTAGATTTTGTTGTTACACCACCTAAAAAAACAACATACACCCTAGGTGAATATTTTGACCCAACAGGTTTAAAAGTTGAAGCAGTATTTAAAAACGGCTACCGACAAGAAATACCTGCTTTAATACAAAGTGACACGGGCCCATCTCAACCTATTTACTATATTTTAGAACCAGATTCAGAAAGCCAAATAAATACATACACATCTTATCAAATTACTGTTACCATTGAGTACTTAGCAGACATAGGTTCTAATTATGGCAGTCCAACTATTGATAAACCCTTTACTCTAACCCTAAATGTACCTAAACCTACAATTCTCCGAGGCCCTACTATTGATAATAATAGTAATACTAGTAATAACGGAAAAACAGCCACCTTAGTACTAGAAACCACTGAGCCTCAAGGTTTTGAAGATCTGGGTTATATTCAAGAGTTTCAGTGGTATATAGTAGAAAACGGAGAAGCTAAAAAATTAGAAGATAACAGCAGCCCCGACATCCCAGAACACCCTTACTACAGAGGAACAACCGAACAAATTCTAACAATAACCTTTGATACAGACGATACAAATACCTACCAATATTATTGCAAAGTAACCAATACTATTCAGGAAACAGCTGATGAGATTCCTGGTATAACCTATGGCAAAACAACTGCCACAACAAAATCTAAAATCGTAACAGTTACAACTAAGGGTAGCAGTTCTGATCCTGGTACTACCACTACACCAACTGTGCCTAGTTCCAATTACAAAATAGGCGATGTTTATGAACAAAACGGAACACCTATGGGGGTTGTTTTTGAAGTTGACGCAGATAATAGTTACATTAAGATAGTAGCGCTAAAAGATTTAAGTAGTGACGATGGAACTACTGCTATTTTCAAATTAGCTGACACTGGTTGGATAGATGTTAATACTTATCCAGTCGCATATAATGCGGAGGATGGTTCTATTAATTCTGAAGGCTTTTTGGACTTCGTAAACAGTCTTGAAGGTGAGAATTTTGATTATACCACAGATTTACCTGCTTTTAATTTAACATGGAATTACTATGTTGAAAACGCAGAAGACCCACAAGCCACTGCAGGAACATTTACTTGGTATATTCCAGCAATAAATGAGCTAGAAAAAATAGTTATGGATACAACAGGAAAAATAACGAGTGCATTAAATGAAAATGGAACTAAACTAGAGGGTTCTTATTACTGGTCATCTACCCTTGAAACAAATGATTCCCAACCTTATTCAGAGATTGCTTATCTCATGTGGGTTAGCTCTAAAACAAAAGAATCAAAAAATGTTGAAACAGCGTGTTGTGTTCGACCTGTAAAGAAAATAGCTTTGTAATAAAAAATTCCTCGTAAGAAAAAAAATATTGCAAAGTTTATTTAATGGATGTAGAATATTTTTGTGTCACTGCATTATTATAGTTTTCTTCGATTTTTACAGAAAAAAAATTATTTTCTTTTTGTAATATCTAAAATATTTCTCTGTTTTTTGCTTATTTTCTTAACATCATGTACTTCAACCAAAAGCAAACATTACACAGAAACAAAATCTTCTCAATTTCAGAACAAAAAAATCAGTGTTTCTACTCCAAAGTATTTGGATTTATTAATAAAAGCTTATCCAGATGTTTCCTTTGTGCCAGAATATGACAAAAATTTTTTGGATTGGAAAATACATATTACTGTTCCTCAAAAAGATTCCTCTTTGCCACAAAAAACTTCTGTTTTATACTGGGCAGAAGGTAGATTTCTTCCTCCAGAAAAAATGAAAGAAAAAGAACTTTACGAAAAGATTTTTTACTTTTATCCAGAGAATATTCCTGACCCAAAAAATTTTACAAAAGAACAAATTAAATTAATTAAAGAAAGTGGGGAAACAGAAATACGAAAAAACAATTATTACAGTTCACCTCATTTTTTATTTGACGCAATATACGACAGTATAACTCAAGAAAGCACAGAAGCAAACTTAGAAGAAACCTTATTTTTATCCAAAAATACTAAAATTCATTATAGAATACAAGATGCATTAAAAAAGGTTGAAAAGCGAATTCTAAATCTGTCTTTAACAAATCAAGAAGTAAAAGAATTTGTTGACACTCTATTAAGAGTGGATGGTTTTTCTTGGCGAGAAATAAGAGATTCCCCAAGAAAATCTTTTCATAGTTTTGGAATTGCTATAGACTTACTTCCTAAGGGTTGGGGCAACAAAATAGTTTACTGGAATTGGGAAAAACACCAAAATCCAGAAGGTTGGATGCTTACCCCTCTTTCTAAAAGATGGATTCCCCCACTTTCTGTAATCAATATATTTGAAGAAGAAGGTTTTATTTGGGGTGGCAAATGGAATATTTGGGACAATATGCATTTTGAATATCGTCCTGAATTAATTCTTTATAGTGAAATGCTGGAAAACAAATGAAAAGAAGGTTTTTACCTACAGAAATAATATTTGCAACTACAGGGTTTTGTAATTTATCTTGTTCTCATTGTTACGTAAAAAAAACTACCGAAAAATTAGATATTTCTTTAGCAAATAGTTTTCTAAAATCCTGCAAAGATACATCAATTAGCAAAGTGGGTTTTTCTGGTGGCGAACCATTATTATATCCCCAATTCATTCAAGAAATTTCTAAACAAGCTGTAGATTTAGACCTTCTTTTTGGCAGAATCATGACCAATGGTTTTTGGTGGAATGACACAAAAACCCTTACAGCAACCCTAAAAGGAATTTACAAAAGTGGCTTTGATGGAAAATTCGGTTTAAGTTTGATTATTTTCATGGACAATCAGTAGAAAAAATAACCACCTTTTGTGAAAGCCTATTTGACATCTGGAATGATGGTGGTATTTTAGAAATTCAATCTGTAGAAGAAAAAAATAGTAACCAAAAACTTTTAGACTTATTGCAAAACTTAGCAAAAAAATTAAACTGTAGCCTTTCTATCGATTCAAAAGCAAAGGGATATACAAAGTTAGTTGTTATAAAAAACTCCCACATTTTTATTCCAGTTTACATAAGTGAACAATGTTTTTCTTCGGAACAAAGTGCTTTGTGGCAAGATAAAAAATGGTTCAAAGAAGATTACTGTTTAGGACCAGGAAATATTTTATTTGTTCACCCAAATGGCAAAATTGCCCCTTGTTGCGGCTTTGCAAATGAAAACAAAAAACTTTTTATAGGTGATATTTCTGAATCTTTTGAGCAAATAATAAAAAATGCGGAAAATTCATTTATGGTAAGGGTAAGTCACATAGATGGTCTTTCTAAGACACGAAAAAAACTGGAAAAAGTAGGAGTTGTTTTTCCAGGTAAAACCAAAAATCCTTGTGGCTTTTGCGATTATATTTGCAAAAATGATTTTTCAAATTTGCTACAGTAAATTATATTTATGTTCGCCTAACAGCTTGAAAAAGTTGCTCTTTAGAAATTACAGTCCACAAAGGCCTTCCATGGGGGCAATGTGGGTCAGATAAATTAAAGGTTTCTTTTATTAATTCTGTTGCCGTCTTTGAATCAATAATATCTCCATCTTTTATTGCAGCACGACAGGCATTTGTTGCAGCTAAAGAAGAAAGGACTTCCTTTGGTGGAATTCTTTTTGTAAGCAAATCCTTTTCTAAATCTTTTTCACTTCCATTCCATAAAGATGGCACAGTGCAAAATTCCCAACGACCTTGGCCACATTCTTTAACTTCAAAGCCAGCCTCATTAAGTTCTTGCAAAATAGACTTCAAATATTCATCCTCATTTTGGGATTGGGTTTCAATTACATAGGGAACAAGTAAAGGCTGCTTTGCACTTACCCCTTGAATAAACTTATTGTATAAAATTCGTTCATGGGCTGCATGTTGATCAACAAGATAAAGGCAACCTGCTTTTTCTGCAAGAAGAAAAACACCAAGAACTGACCCCACGTAGCGAAAATCACTGGAATTTTGCTGAAAATTATTTAAATTACTGGATTTTCCTACAGCAACAGATTCTTCCGAGGAATCCAAAGCTGAAGGAATCTGTATAATGGATGCTCCCGAGGGAATCTTTATGGATTCAGTGTTTGAAAGTGAATCATTTAAATAATTATTTCCATCTTGTTCCCTATCTTTTTGAATATAACTATCGCTAAAAAATTTATTTCTTAAATCATTGTGAATAATGGATTCATTTTTTGTTATCACCGAAGGCGAATCTATGTCGTAACTTGAATCAGGATGAAAATTATTTGAACTAGAGTTTTTAGGATAATAATTTTTGCTACTTTCATAAAAAATTGAATCTGATTTTTTTTCGTCCCTGTAATTTTTTTCTTGGGTTAAAGAAGAATTCAGCCCGTAATTTCCTTGGGGAATTAATTCACCTTGACTAGAAGATACAACTTGGGAAGCAAGTTTTGAAACTGTTGAGTTTCTATAAAAATTACGAACACAAGTACTAACTCCATGATGAATAGGACCAATATCTTTAAACCTTGCTTCTCGCTTTGCAGGATGAATATTAAAATCCACAAGAGCCGGGTTAATTTCAAGAAACAAGGCTGCCACAGGATGAACCCCATTGGGAAAATAACCTTGGCAACCATATTCAATAGCTTGCATAAGAGTGTATTCTGTTATGCGCCTACCGTTTACATAAATAAAAATTAGTTTTCTATCGTTTCTAAAAACAGATGGCTCTCCTATAACAAGAGAAAAGTGCCAGTCTTCTTTTCCACTTTTATCCTTCCCTGATGAACCATGAAGTTCGTAAAACAAAGCAGAAGATTCAGAAATATCCAAGGCCGTTACAAAACGCTCTGCTAGGTCTTGCCCCTTTGGTAAATCAAGTCGAGGTTTGCCGTCAATGTTTAATCTAAAAGAAATGTCTGGCCTAGGAATAGCTTTTTCGATAAAAGTTTGACGGCATAAATTACTTTCAGAAGCAGGTCGTTTTAAAAAAACACGGCGTGCTGGAAAATTTTCAAAAAGTGATTCAGATTGAACAATCGTTCCTTGAAGAAGATTAGCTGGTGTAATTATATTTGGTTTTGAAACCGAAGCTTCTAGTTTCCAGGCTTCATCACCGAAGGCACTGATTATTTCTAAACGGCTAACTGCTGCAATAGAAGCCAAGGCTTCGCCACGAAAGCCCAGGGTACTTAAAGATAATAAATCTTCTTCTGAAGTGATTTTACTTGTGGCATGGGGTTTTGCGCTATTTTCTAAATCTTCTTTCGTCATTCCCCCGCCATTATCAACTACACGAATTTTATCTATTCCCCCACCCTCTATTTCCACAAGAATAGAATCTGCTCCAGAATCCACAGCGTTATCCATTAATTCTCGTACAATGGCACAAGGACGATCTATAACTTCACCGGCTGCTATTTTACGAGCAACTTCAGCGGGCAAGAGTTTTACAGGTTTGTGTAAAAGAGGATTAGGAATAGTTTCCATTATTATTCATCCATTGCAGAAAACAAATCAAGTTCAGGCTTCTTCCCTGAAGCACCATCTATATCAGGTTGATTCATTAGCATTTGAATCTTACCTTCGATTTTATCCAGTTCTTTTTCCATTCCTCTTGCTAAAGCAATTCCTTCTTCAAAGCATTTTAAAGCTTCTTCTAAAGAAACATCACTTTTTTTTATATCAGAACCTAGTTGCTCAAGACGTTCTAGTTTTTCTTCAAAATTTTTCATTTATAATGCTCCTTCTGTTTTAGCAATTATTTTTCCCGAAGCAGGGGTTATTTCAATAAGATGACCAGGAGAAGTATCCTTTTCAGAACGAATAATTTTTCCAGTTTCCAAATCTTTTACCATGGAATAACCTCTTGCAAGAATATTTTTTGGATTTGCTCCATCTAAATCACGAACCACATTTTCTATTCGACGACGAGTTTCTTTGCATTTCTGTTCCATTGCTTGAAGCAAAATTTCTTTTGCTGAATCAAATCGCATTAGTAAGGGTTGTTCAATAGAACGAAACCTTAATTCCATGGATTCAGGAGTAAAAGAACGAACTAATAACCTTAGCCTTTCCAATTTTACATTAATTCCATCGTATAAGTCATTCTTGCAAGATGAAATAGTTTCTTTTATATCGACTAAAAGTGGGGTTACAATTTCAGCAGCAGCAGAAGGGGTCGGGGCTCTAACATCTGCAGCAAAATCAGATAAAGAAAAATCTATTTCATGGCCTACTGCGGAAACAATGGGTATTTCAGAGGCAGCTACAGCTCTAACAACACATTCTTCGCTAAAAGGAAGTAAATCTTCTAATGAGCCACCGCCTCGCCCCACAATTAACACATCTACCATTTTATAAATGTTTGCAATTTGAATCATTTTTGCAATTCCAAGAGCAGCTTCTGAACCTTGAACAGCACAGGGTAAAACTATAAAAGAAACCTTTGGATTACGTCGACCAGAAACTTGCAAAATATCACGTAAAGCTGCCCCTGTGGGACTTGTAACAACACCTATGGTTTTTGGAAAAAAAGGCAGTCTCTTTTTTTTCTGGCTATCAAAAAGACCTTCGGCTGCAAGTCGGCGTTTTCTTTCTTCTAGCATTTTAAGAATATTCCCAGTTCCTGCCAATTCCATGGAATCAATTACGATTTGATATGTTCCCCTTGGGGGATACACAGAAATAGTTCCTCGCACTTGAACTAAGGTTCCATCGCAAGGTAGAAAATTTAGATATTGACTTTTACCTTTGAACATTACAGCAGAAATAGCTGCATTATTATCTTTTAAGGTAAAATAAAGATGTCCTGTACTAGCAGGACGAAAATTTGAAATTTCGCCTTCTAGTATAATGCGAGGAAAACTACCTTCTAATAAATCTTTAATAACAGAAGTAAGTTCTGTTACAGTAAAAGTTTTGTTGCTAAAATCTTCAGCAGAAAGTTCTATTGCTTTCATTTTGCTCCATGGAATTTGATATACAGTATACCGTTAAATAAATCTGATTTCTAGTACTTCGGTACAAAGTACCTGTACCTTTTTTGCGAAAAAAACATTGATATGTGGAATAAGAAAATCTAAACTTTTCACGCAAAAAAGCTGGAATTTGCATTTTAAATTGCTACAATCGGACCGCAGTTGCATATGGCACTGTAAGTTTTTCCGCTACAATCGCCGTTGTAAGTTTCAAGGTAGAGCCTAAATTATTATACGGAACGTCGCGGTCGCTGAATATAAAATGCGTCACTTTTCTTGGAAAGGAACTTTTATCGCTACTGTGTCGCAAGGGTTGCATATTAAACTGTAAGTTTTCCCGCTACAATCGGACCGCAGTTGCATATGGCACTGTAAGTTTTTCCGCTACAATCGCCGTTACAAGTTTCAAGGTAGAGCCTAAATTATTATACAGAACGTCGCGGTCACTGAATATAAAATGCGTCACTTTTCTTGGAAAGG
>JAGAOP010000047.1 GCA_017623685.1 Spirochaetaceae bacterium | reverse complement strand
CGGATACCCATCATTGCCTTGGTGGGCCATTACCCCTCCAACTAGCTAATGGGCCGCGGGCCGCTCCACCGGTGGAGCACGAGGCTCCTTTCCTCACCTGGCTTCTACTCCAGATGTTCTTATTCGGTATTACCCGGTATTTCTACCGGCTATCCCCAGCCGGTGGGTGCATCACCCACGTGTTACTCACCAGTTCGCCACTCTAGGATAGGAGCAAGCTCCCATCTTGCCGTTCGACTTGCATGCTTAAGACGCGCCGCCAGCGTTCGTTCTGAGCCAGGATCAAACTCTCCATCATTATTTCATCGGTCCGAAGACCGTTGATTCATGTTTAAGTTCGATTCCGTTTTTCATCTTTTAAAGGAATCGCGTTTCTTTTCAGAAACGACTTGTTTGCTTTTCTTTTAAGCTCTTATGCTGCCGTTAATCTTTTTAAGATTATCGTCTACCTTCCTTCCCTATTCTTTTCAAATATCTTCCGCCACTGTCTTGCGACGTGACGTTGATTAATCTATCACAATTCATTCTTCCTTGTCAACACTTTTTTTTAATTTTTTTTTAAAAAATTACTTTTAGAGTGAAACTTCAACTGAATAAACAGCAAAAAAACTTATTATTTACATATATAAAATAGTACATTGACAGAAAAAACTCAACATGATAATATAAAAAACTCTTATTTTTTTGATTACAAATGAGGATTAATTATGAAGAAAGAAGAAAAAGGCAAACGATCTGCAAAAAAAATATTAATTAGCATTGGTTCAATTTTTATTTTAGTTCTTGCAGCAATAAGTTTTGTTTTTATTCCAGCAATGGCTCAAAGTGGAGGAGAAGAATTACCTCCTTTTGGATATTATCACGGTAAACCAATCAAATACTCTCAAGGTTCATATTTTGCAGCTATGGTCAATTACTATTATGAATCATTAGGGAATGTTGAAAATGTCAATATTGAAGACGAATATAAAATTTTCAATAATGCTTTTAATGACACAGTAATGAACATGGCTTACACAAGAGCAGTTGATAAATCAGGATATCTTGTTCCTGATTCTGCTATTGAACGTGATTTAAAATCATATTTTATGGAAGATGGGGTTTTTTCACAAAAAGCATTTAACAGTGTTTCTGAAAATCAAAAGCTTGATATGTGGAATGCTATAGAAGAAGCTCTTTTCGCATCACGATATACTGACGATGTTTTTGGTTCTCAAACTGACATTATGGGTGACTACTCAATGTATGGTTTGAAATCATCTTCCAAAGAAACAGATTTTATTAAAGAAATGGGTCAAAACCAAAGAGCTTTTGATTATGTTTCTTTTGATACTTCAAAATATCCACAAGAACAAGCCATCGCTTGGGCAGAAAAAAATCCTGAAGTTTTTACAAAATATAACTTAGATGTTATTACTGTAGCAGAGGAATCAACTGCAAAAAATCTTTTAAGACAAATTCAAGCAGGAGAAATTCTTTTTGAAGATGCTATTCCTGAATATTCTATGAATTACTACAGCGAAAGCGATGGAGCTTTAACTAGTTCTTACAATTATCAAGTTAAAAATATTGTAAAAGATGAAGAATCTCTTAATGCAATAACAAATTTGGCAGTTAATTCAGTTTCTGATGTAATTGAAACAATAAATGGTTATTCAATCTTTAAAGCAAAAGCTGAACCAACAGTTGCAAACTTTGCAGATGAAGATACAATTACAGTTGTAACAGAATACATGATAAACTATGAATCTGGAGTTGTTGAAGCATATTTCATGGACTTAGCTAGTGACTTTGCCAACAATGCTTCTCTTTCTAGTTTTGAACTTGCAAGTGCAAATGCTGGTTTAGAAATAAAAAACATTGAACTTTCACCTTTAAATTATGGAAATAATCCAATTTTACCAACATTGAATCTAGCTGGAAATTATTTACCTAATTTGCAAAATAATGAATCTTTCTTCAAAGAAGCTTATTCACTTCAATTAGGACAGATTTCCAAACCAATTCCATTATCTGGCATGGTATGCGTATTCAAATTAGCAAAAGAAGAAATTGTTGATGTAAACACCATTATGTATATGTATTATACAAATTATTTTGACAAACTATCTATAGCTAATGCTGTTATATCCAGTGATAAAGTAGAAAATAACGTGTTGCAAGTATTCCTTGAAAACACAAATTAAATATGGGCGATTCAAATCAAAAAGACAAGCCCTGCCTGGTAGATACCGGACAGGGCTTGTCCATTTTATACAAAAACCGATATCTTTATTCAAAATATTCACCTAAAGCATCAGTAGAAAAACTTGCTACCTCTATTGAAATACTTCCTAATACATTAGTACTTTGTTTTTCCCCAGTTTTAGGATACGGATTAGATATTTTAGAAAAAAAATTACCAGCTAATTCTTTTGCACTAATTATAGAGGGAGACTCTAAACTTTTTTCACTTTACGACTTAGAAAAAATACCTAGCAACTTTGGAATCATTACCCCAAAAGATGTTGCAAATATTATACAACTTTTAACAAGCAAAAATGAAAAAACTTCAAATAATCTTTCCCTTCCAAATCCAGGAACAATAAAAAGAAGTCTTAGAATAGATTTTTCAGGTTCTACAAATATTAATCCTGAACTTTACAAAGAAATTCATCAAAATGTAGATGAAGTAATTGCAACTTTTTGGAAAAACCGTATGACCTTAGTTAAAATGGGGAGGCTTTATCATAGAAATTTATTTAAAAACCTTTCAAAATTGCCCTTTGCAAAGATAATTCAACAAAAATCCATTGAAAAACCCATAATTATTTTAGGAGCAGGACCTTCTGTAGATGAAACACTTGAATTATTAGCCAATATTCCAAAGACACAACGAGAAAAACTTTTTTTAATCGCAGTAGATGCAATATTAATTTCAATGCTAAATAAAAAAGTTTTTCCAGATGCTTTAGTAGCACAGGAATGTCAATTTGCCATTCAAAAAGCCTATTTAGGAACGAAAAACTCAAATGTGCATATTGTGGCAGATATTTCTTCAAGACCATCTATTTTACGAAATTATTTTCAATCTGACAGTTACTCTTCGATAACTGGAGGTGAAATTAGCTTCTTTTCAGCAGAATTTTCTGATACTTTTTTTTGGGATAAACTAAGAAAAGAACAACTTTTGCCTATGGAAATTCCTCCTTTAGGCTCAGTTGGAATTACTGCTACAGAATTAGCATTTATGCTTAGAAAAAATGATAATGTACCTATTTTTGTTAGCGGCTTAGACTTTTCCTTTCCTGCAGGAAAAACCCATTCAAAAGGAGCTTACCAGTCAACATTTCAGATTTTACATGGCAATCGCCTTAATCCAGTGGGAAATCCTAGTGCTGCATTTGCTGAATCTTGTTTTATGTTAGAAAGTAAAAATAGAAATTATTCAAATTATACAATGAGCCATTACGGAAAAATATTTGCTTCAAGATATATAAAATCAAAAAATATTTTTTCTATAAATCAAACGGGTTTTCCTTTGGGAATTGAAAATCTTTCAAAAAATGATTTTTTAACTTTTTTGGCTAATCTTGTGGATTCATCAGAAAAAATTGAAACAAATAATTTACCCTTTGTAGATTTAGATGAAAAAACAACAAAAATTGAAAAAGTAAAACAATTTTTACAAAAAGAAGCAAATGCACTTGAACGAGTTAAAAAATATCTTTCCACAGGGTTGGATTCAAAAGAAGAAATAAAAGAAATCCTCAAAGAAAGAGAATATTTATATTTACATTTTCCAGATGGATATAGTTTATCAATGGAAACACAATTCTTAAAAAGAATTCGAGCAGAAATTGATTTTTTTCTAAAAGATATAAATTCAAGTTTAAAAGAATTGAAAAAAAATCAATAATACCTATTCTTCTTTTGTTTTTAACACAGCTAAAAAGGCTGATTGAGGAAGTTCAACTTCACCAACCATTTTCATGCGTTTTTTTCCTTCTTTTTGTTTTTCAAGAAGTTTTCGTTTTCGTGTTATATCACCACCATAACACTTTGCCAAAACATCTTTACGAACAGGATTTACAGTTTCACGGGCAATAATTTGACTTCCAATGGCACCTTGAATTGCAATTTTAAACTGCTGTCTTGTTATTTCCTCTTTTAACTGAGAGCAAACATGTCTAGCTTTATCATAGGCATTGCCTTTAAATGCTAACTGAGACAAAGCATCAACAGGTTTCCCGTTTATCAAAATATCTATTTTGACTAAATCCGTTGGACGATAGCCTATTACATCATAATCAAAAGAAGCATAACCGCGACTATAGCTTTTTAATCTATCATAAAAGTCAAAAAGAACCTCTGCTAAAGGCATTTCGTAGGTAATTTCAACACGTTTTTCATCTAAGTATTGCATATTGGTTTGAACACCACGTTTTTCTGAACACAAAGACATTATAGAACCAAGATATGTGGCAGGAGTAATAATTGAAGCCTTAATATAAGGTTCCTGTGCAGAAGAAATTTTTCCTTGATCAGGATAATCTGCAGGGTTATCGATATATTTCTCTTCACCATTGGATAAAGTAATTAAATATCGTACTGAAGGTGCAGTAAAGATAACAGCTTGATCATAATCACGTTCTAATCGTTCTTGAATTACTTCTAAATGAAGTAACCCTAAAAAACCACATCTAAAACCATGGCCTAAGGCAATAGATGAATCTTTTTCATAAATAATACTTGCATCATTTAAAGTAAGTTTTTCCATGTTATCTCGTAATTCTTCGTAATCGTTAGAATCCATAGGATAGATTGATGAAAATACAACTGGTTTAACTTCCTTAAATCCAGAGAGGGGTTCGCTAGCAGGATCGCTAGATAAAGTAATTGTATCCCCTACCCGTACATCAGAAACATTTTTTATTCCTGCAATAATATATCCTACATCACCTGCGTAAAGTGCATCCCTTTCTTCAAGGCGAATACGGAAAACACCAGTAGTTTCAACCTTATATTCTGTACCACTGTTCATAAACAGAATTGTTTGCCCTGGTTTTATTGAACCATCAATAACACGTAAATGAACAATTACTCCACGGTAGGCATCGTAGTGACAATCAAAAATTAAAGCTTTAGTTTTACCAGAAGGATTTCCAGTTGGAGGAGGGAAACGATTTACAATAGCTTCAAATAGCTCATCTATTCCTACTCCTGTTTTTGCAGAAACTAAAACTGCATCATCTCCATCTAAACCTAAATCATGGTCAATCTGATGCTTTACTCCTGAAATATCCGCTGCAGGTAAATCTATTTTATTCACTACGGGTACGATTTCTAAATTATGTTCCATGGCAAGATATAAATTGGACAAGGTTTGAGATTCAACTCCCTGGGCTGCATCAACTAAAAGCAAAGCCCCTTCGCAAGATGCTATAGCCCTAGATACTTCGTAAGAAAAATCCACATGCCCAGGAGTATCAACAAAATTTAATTCATATTCTTGACCATCTACTGCTTTGTAAGGAATGGTTACAGCTTGACTTTTTATTGTAATACCTCGTTCCCGTTCTATGTCCATAGAATCAAGTATTTGATTTTGAAATTGTCTATCTTCAATAATTCTGGCTTTTTGGATAAGCCTGTCTGATAATGTTGATTTACCATGGTCAATATGTGCCACAATACAGAAATTTCTTTTATGGTTTAAATCTGTCATAATAATCCTACCATTTAGTATTCTATTAAAAATAATTAGGACTGTCCAGAGAAGCTGCAATCATAATGTTTACTTCCAAGTAGCCATTTTTTCGCTTTTTTGAAAAAACTTGAGAATAAATAATTTTTTTGTCTTCTGAAAAATGAACCTTTACAATTTCTAAAGGATCATGAACTGAAAAACCGGATTCATCAGCAACGCTACCTTTTACAACATTAGAAATAGCAAAAAGTTTTTTTGAAGAATTTACCGGAGTAAGTTCCATTCCAAAAATTGGCAAAAAAACATTGGAAACTAAATCAGATTTATATAATTCATAACCAGGAGATTTAGGTCGCTCCTCGATATATACGGGAAGATTTTTAGTTGTTCCATCCTCAGACCAAACAGAAATTTCAACAATGGTATCATATTGAAAATGCATTAATGCTTCATGGAAGGAATTTAAATTTGTAACTGCAATTCCATTTACAGAAGTAATAACATCTTTTACCTTAAGACCAGATCGATAAGCACTACCACCAGGTTTAACATATTGAACTTCTACTCCAGCAGGTCTAGAAGTAAATTCATCTCTAGAAATCTCGTCACCAAAAGCAGAAATCCAACCATGTTTACGAAGCCCACCATCTAGTAAATAAGGTAGATTTACTTTTAGATATTCAACTGGAATTGCAAAGTTTAAGCCTGTGTATTCCAACATACCAGCGAAGGTGATACCTTGAACATTACCATTGCTGTCTACAATAGGACCACCGGAATTACCAGAATTAACTGCAGCATCAATTTGCATTACTGAGCCTATAGTAAAAAGCGACCTATCTACCGAGGAAACAATTCCTGATGTTAAGGTTCGATCTAAACCGGCAGGAGAACCAATAGCATAAATTCTATCTCCAACAGACAAATCTTCAGATGAACCTAAAGAAAAGGTTAAGGGTGCATCTATTTCGGTTTTAAGTAAAGCTAAATCTAAAACAGGATCCCATCCAACAACCTTTGCAGGAATACGAGTATCTGGGTCAGAAGCAAGTTTGATGTAAAGTCTAGAATAACCTTCGTATTCAGGATCAACTTCTGTTTGAATTACATGATAATTTGTAACTATATATCCTGAATCTCGAATAAAAAAACCAGAACCAATTACGTAATTTGGATACCCCATTCCATTTTCCACTTGGATTCCTAAATCTACCCACACTGTAACTGTTCCATTTATAAGTGAATAAACAGGCTTTCCTGCTGCGGAATTTGTAGGCACCAAAGGAAAGGAATCTTTCAAAAATTGGTAAATCTGAGACTGAGAATATTCAGAAAAATTTTGAACTTTTACGGCATCCAATGAAACATGAAGTTTGTAGGCTTTTGTGTAATCTTTTGCAGAAAGTGCAGAATTGTATTCTTGAACAATTTTGTTTACGCAATTTTCAAATATTCCTGTTGCTTTTTCCAAAAGTACCGGATCATCTTTACAATTTGTTTTTAATAAATAGGCTCTCCAAAGTCCTTGAACACTACTTTTTTCTGATAATACAGTAATGTTGCTTATTTCATTTTCTACCATATCAGCAGAAGAATAATCTAAGGGTGTAAAAATATCTGGGTCAGATGCACATGCAAAAAAAACAAATATTGCAAGTGAAAAAAAAATTAATTTTTTTTTCATTCAGAATAAACTCCAAAATTATAACCATTTATCCTTACAGCTGTAAAAACTTTGGTTTCTCCAGATTCAGTTTGATAATCTAAAACTAAACACACACCTTGCCTTCCATCTTGAGCTAAGGCACTTTTAATTGTGCAGATATTTGGGAATCAGCTTTTTCGCCAATCCAATAAACATCATCAACCAAATAAACAGCTAAGTCACGAAGAATTTCTCCATTTTTATTTTGAATCGTAACTTTTGAAGGAACTTCTTTTTCTATAAAAACTGTAACTACATCATTAGTTACAGGCATACGAAAAGAAGCTTCTGTTTTATTTAAATCAGGGAACTGCTGGAATTTTGAAACCCATCGTCCCTCTGAATCATTCCACATTGAAATGCTACCACCATCTAATGAGTATTCCACCATAAAATCATTTTTTGTATCTAAATCTAAGTCAACAAAAACTGAACTTAAGTATACTCCATCTGGAAAATCGCAATAACCAAACAATCTTTCGTACAGTTGCTTATCTTTTTCATATACTTGATCTTCTTGGGGAATAAAAACTTTATATTGTTCTGTAAGTTCAAACTTTCCGTCCCCATCCATATCTACTGTACGAACTGAAGGATATCCAGATTCAAAAGACAACTGAGCATATGGTTTTTCGTTGCAAAAATATTGACCATAACGAAATTTTCCATCTAAAACAGTAAATCGAACGGTGGCATTTTCCCTTTCCTTTGTAGGAACAATAATAGATGATACAGCCTTTAAAATATTTTCGTAGGTTAATTCTTCTAAATCAATGTTTTCCACTGGTTTAGGAATAAAAAATTGGAAACCGTCTAAGTATTCCATAATTGGTTCAGAGGCATAAAGAGTAATTGGCGACCATTCCATTGTATCTGCTACTAATATAAAATTTGCACCCTTTACATCTACACTAGAAAGACTTGGATACCGTTTGTATTCCAAAGTCATTTTTTCTTTTTCAAATACAATTTCGTAGGGAACACCATAATCACAATTTGCAGAAAAATCCACTATTCCATCTTGGTTATTATCATAAACCACAGATTGAGGTCTGCCCCGTAAATATTGAATCGTCATGTCTGGTATTTTATCGTTAGAAATATCAAGTAAAATTGTGCCATTATAAGCTGTCAAATAGGCTTTAAATGCTTGTTTTACACTTGCATCCTGTAAAAAAGATAAAAATTGAACCAAGCTAGAAAAATGCATTTCATTTTCAGCAAAGGTGCAATAATATTCATAAGCTTCTTTTTCTGTTAATAAACCTGCTTTTAATGATACCAGTGGATACAAAGGATGCCTAAGCCCGGAAGCATTAAAAGCTTTTAACATACGCAGTTGTAATTCTTCCTCTGCAAATGCAGTTGCATATATTGCTAATTCAGCAGAAATACCATAGGGTTCCACATAACGCTGCACTAAAGAAGAAGCAAGAGAAGAAACTTGGCTGTCATAGGATAAATCTTCTTTTAATTCATGAGTAAAAAAAACCAAGGGGAACCTATTATCCTCTGGAAATAATCGTACTGCTGCTGAAACTTTTTCTCTAGCAGTGGCAACTGATTCCTCAGTTCCTAAACGATAATAACTCAAAATACGGATATACTCTGCTTCTGCAGAATACAAAACAGGTTCTTTATCTAATTGCTCAAGTGCGCTAGTACAATTTCCAATATCACACAATAACTTTGCATACAAAAGTCTAGCATTACTTTGATTTGCATCTACCCAATTATTTTTTTCGATAGCTTTTGCAATTAAAGGCAAAACAGTTGCAGGAATTGCACCAGACTGATATTTTGATTCTGCTGCAACGTACCACAAATCTGAAATTGAATCATTATAAGCACAACCAAGTTCTGCTTGAGAAGCCGCATTTGTCCATTCAGAACGGAACAAGAATTGTTTACTTAATTCAAGACAGCGTAAGGCAGTTCTGTAATTAGCAGATTGTGCATAAGAGGACATTTCGGAAGTTGATTCCTTCATTTTTGAAGATGGATCCCCAGTTGGTTGCAAATACACCAACTTAGGAAACATTATAAACAAACTTAACAAAAGAAATAATTTTTTTGACATATATGAAAATCTCCTATGACATCTCAGGATTTGTATTATCTCTCCTTTGTTCCATACCTAATAACTCTCTTATTTCACTGTCACTCATTGTTTCTTTTTCAACTAAAGCAGAAGTTAAAGCATCTAACTGATTTCGATTTTTTTGAAGAATTTGCTGTGCTTTATCACAAGCCCCGTTCAATATGTCTGACACAGATGAATCAATTCTACGAGCTGTTTCTTCTGAAAACATTTTGTGACGAGCAATATCTCTTCCCATAAATATAGGTTCATCTTCTTGACCATAACTTACAGGTCCCACATCTTGGGACATTCCCCATTCACACACCATACGCCGAGCAATTTCTGTAGCCCTTTGTATATCGTTTTGAGTTCCAGTTGTAGTGTTATCGTATACTATTTTTTCGGCTGCAAATCCACCATATAACACAACTAATTCATCTTCAAGCCATGCTTTAGTACGAGAATAGGAATCTTCTTCAGGAACACTTACAGTTATTCCCAAAGCCCGTCCTCGTGGAATAATTGAAACTTTATGTAACGGAGAAACATTTTCTAAATAATAATGCAACAAAGCGTGACCAGCTTCGTGACATGCGGTCATACGTTTTTCTTTATCAGAAATAACCATTGTTTCTCGAGCAACACCCATAAGCAATTTATCTCGAGAAGCTTCGAATTCTTCTGCGGTTACCTTTGTTTTATTTTTTGTAGCTGCCATTAAAGCCGCTTCGTTTACAAGGCTTGCCAAATCAGCTCCACTCATTCCAGGAGTTGCACGAGCTATTTTCTTTAAGTCTACATCTTCAGCCACAGGTATTTTCGACACATGAACACCTAAAATAGCTTCACGTTCTTTAATATCAGGTAAAGAAACGGTTACTTGCCTATCAAATCTTCCTGGTCTTAAAAGAGCAGGATCTAAAACATCAGGACGGTTTGTTGCAGCTAAAACAATTACTCCATCTTTATTTTCAAAGCCGTCCATTTCAACTAGCATCTGATTAAGTGTTTGCTCTCGTTCATCATGACCACCACCTAAGCCAGCACCTCTAGCTCGCCCTACAGCATCTATTTCATCGATAAAAATAATTGCAGGAGCCATTTTTCTTCCTTGTTCAAATAAATCTCGAACACGGCTTGCTCCAACCCCCACAAACATTTCTACAAAATCGCTACCAGAAATATGTAAAAAAGAAACTCCTGCTTCTCCTGCAACTGCTCTTGCCAGTAAGGTTTTACCAGTTCCTGGATTTCCCACCAAAAGAGTCCCAGTAGGAATTTTTGCACCCATATCAACATATTTCTTAGGATTTTTTAGAAAATCTACAACATCTGCAAGTTCTCGTTTAGCCTCTTCTTGTCCTGCAACATCAGCAAAAGTAATTTTTTTGTTACCTGAATAAAGTTTTGCTTTGCTATGACCAAATTGAAGACTTTTATTGTTCATTGCCATGTTCTGTCTTAAAATCAAAGAAAAGAACACCATAATAATTATTATTACAGGCAATGTTTCTAAAAGGATAGAAAAGAAACCTGGACCTTTTTGGATACCTCGAACCTTTACATTATGTTCCTGTAGCAAAGAAATAAGTTCAGTATCATCATAAGGAATTACTGTTTGAAAAGACGATCTTGCTCTTTCTATTCCATCAGAGACAACAAGTCGCAAACCTTCAATAACAGAACCATTGGTTATTACAACTTCAATAACTTGACCTGACTTTAATGAATCTAAAAAGTCTGAATAAGAAATTTCAGGAGCTCTAGTTAATCTACTAGAAAAAATATAGAATAGTGCTGAGATGATTAACATCATGGCAAAGAAAACAAAACCGAAACTAGGTCTACATCCTTCTCGGGGAATTTTTGGCTGGTTGTTAAAATCTTTATCGCTCATATGGACCTATTATAGCAGAAAAAATACATTTTATCCTATAGGTTTTCAAAAAATAACACATAATTAGTAGGTACTTTGCCCTGCATTTCTTTTTTTGAAGCTTCTTTTAGCAATAAAAAACCTTTTGCTGAATGTATTAAGGGAATTACAAAAACTTCATCTTGAATAATTCTTTCTAAAAACAAAAGATTGTCCTTGTTGATATTTACAAAATTCTTACTTGACAAAACCTGTGCAACATCTTTTTTCATTCCGTTTTGAAGAATTTTATCCCCAGGAAGCAAACTACGAATTACAAGTGGAAGTTCAAAAGCAAGAAATTCTTCTTTTTGAAAACAATCTCTTTCCTTTTGGGAATAAACTTGTATTTGCGTATCCAGTAATTTGTAACTTCCAGTTTTATGGATTATAGCAAAAAAACCTGAATTTATATTAGTAGCCTCTTCTTTTTTATTTTTTTCCACCTTGGAAATTATTATTTTTTTTTCATTACACTCTATTTTTATTCCATTCCCTTGAACTGAAAAAAAACTAATTTTTTCTTTTAAAAATGGTTTAATTAAACTATATGGCACTCGATTTGGGGAATCAATTTCGCTAAAGCCCTTGTACAATAACCTAAGCCGAAGAGCCGCTTTTTTTGAAAAAAAAGAGGAGGAATCCATAAAAACACATTCATCTTTTTTTTGCCACTCAAGGTTAAGATTCTGCACCATAGACTCTAATAATTCATTGTCATAATGTGTTTTTTCAGCTCCAGAAATAATCGCCTTATCCCATCCAGGTAAAACTTCGTTAAGCACCGGAACTAATTTGTTACGGATACGATTTCTAAGGTAACTATTATCCATATTTGTAGAATCTTTTCTAAAATCATGATTTAATTCTAATAAATAACTTTCTATTTCTGTGCGAGAAATATTTAGCATTGGTCTAAAAAAAATATCCCTTTGACTTTTTATTCCACAGGCAGCCATTCCAGAACTACCCTGGAAAAATCGCATAAGTAAAGTTTCTAGCTGATCATTTCGATTGTGGGCAAGAAAAACTCCATAGGCTCCTTTTTCTTTAGCGATTTTTTCAAAGGCGTTATATCTAAGGAAACGGGCAGCTTCTTCTATGCCACGACCTCTTTGTTCTGCAACCTTTACAACTTGGCCTGGCAAAAGATGAACAACTTGGTAACCTACATTCAATTTTTTACAAAGATTTGAAACAAAATCTGCATCTGCCTGGCTTTCTTTTTGAGGGCGAATATTATGATTCACAGTAATTACAAAAATCTCTGCCCCTGCATTTGAAAAAAATTCTTCTTTTAACCGTACACAACCCTGTAACAAAGCAATAGAATCTGCGCCACCTGAAACACCTAACAATAAAGTATTTCCAGTTGCGAAAATTTTATTACAGGATTCTCCAAAAGAGTCAAAACCTTCTGCTAATTTTTTTTCAAAGTCTTTTAACACACTATTAATTTATACAAATTATTAATTTTTTTTCAATAAGTTAAGGAGCAGGGAACAATAAGATTCATCTGTACAAAGTCTTAATTTAAAACAGTTTTTATAATTTTGTTCTGAGCCTAATTGAATTTCTCCATTTATACTTTCTTCTAACTGGAGTGTTACATAAGGTTTCTTTCCTCCGTTATTCTTTTTGGTGTGTTTACAAAATTATAACAGTTCAAAGAAACCTTTTCTTTTTTTATTTTGGCGACATTAAATTTTACTGCTTACAAAAAAATATCTTCCATAGCTATTTTTCTTGCGTAGTAAATAGATTTTTTATATAATTGAAATATGGTATTCACATCCAAGGACTTTACAGAGTTTATTGATTCAAATTGTAATCGCTGCCAATTTATTACATCAAAACTTAAATCCTTTGGGGTAAATAGCTCTGTTCTATCAATAGATGACAGGCGACATGTTTTAGTACAATTTCCATCTAGTGCCTATAATCCTCAGTTTAAAATTAAAACTGTTCTTGTTCACTACGACAGAGCAGAAGGCAGTCCTGGAGCAAACGACAACAGTGCTGCGGTTTTGCAAATTATGGACTGGAGCAAAAGATTAGCTTCTTTTTCTGGAAATCACAATGTTAGAATTTTTTTTACTGATGGAGAAGAATTAGGTAGCGGTGGAGTTTCTGAGCAAGGGGCCTTTGGGATTGCTTCAACCTTTCGTCGCCTAGGAATTACAAAAGATGATGTATATGTTTTTGACTGTTGCGGGAGAGGTACAATTCCTGTTCTTTCCCAAGCTGGAATTGGTAGTGGAAATTTAAATTTTAAAGAACAATTTAATTCTCTTATCCAAAGAACTCAAGACTTACTAAGTACAGTTTCCCCACACTGGCTTACACTTCCAATTCCCTATAGCGACAACGCAGGTTTTTTAGCCTGTGGAATACCTGCTGTAGCCATTACCCTACTTCCTTCAGAAGAAGCTACAACTTATTTATATACCCTAGGACAAAATTCAAAACTAAAGGAATATGTTGTAAGTGGAAAAACGAAACTAAAGGAAATGGAAATAAAAACCTACTACAATTTACTTCCTAAAACTTGGCGACTATTACATACTTCACAAGATGATATTTCGACCCTAAACAAAGAGTCCTTTATTTTAATGGAAAAATTATTAAATGCTTTAGCCACCACAAAAACCTTAGCTTAAGTTGTTTTTTCTTTTGAAGCAAAATAAGAAAGGCAACAACCTAAAATCATACAAACAAAGGAAACAGCCATAACTTTAACAGAGGCAAAACCGGGGAAAATTACAAATATAGAACCTAAAACTAAGCCTAAAATTGCACCATAGGTTTGAGTCGGGAACTTTGCCATTAACCATCTAACTAAACCTGCACCCAGAATAAAACCAATAATAGCACCTATGGCAGCAGGAATTAAGAGAGGAATATTAAAGTCAGCAACGGCGGTAATTACGGTGTTATAAACTCCTACGGCCAACATTAAAAATGAACCTGAAACCCCAGGAATAATCATAGCAATTGCAGCAAGAATTAAAGCAAAAAACAGCTTAAGGGCTAACCCAATAGAAAAATCAGTTTGAGCAACAGGGCTACCAGTAGAAACATCTGTAATTGTCATAAAAATCATTAAAGCTAAGGCAAATAAACAGCAAATAATAGCTGATATAGTTGGAAATTCTATTTTTTTAGATTCATCAGTTTTATTTACCATTCGTTTATAAATCATTGGTATACTTCCTAAAATAATACCGATAAAAAACCAATTTGTTTGAACAGGAAACTTTGCAAATAAAATAGAAATCATCTTGCTAAATAGAATAATTCCTATTACAATTCCAGAACCAAAAGGAAGCAAAAACTTCCATTGACTAAACATTTTTTTCAAGTTTAAGGTAATAACATTTATTATTTTATCATAAACATTGAATACTACAGCTATTGTTCCCCCTGAAACTCCAGGGATAACATTTGCGATTCCAAAAATAATTCCAATTCCAAATAGTTTAAGAGCTTCCATATATTTATCTTTCCTTTTTATTTTCCATATTAAAATGAATTATCAGAGTATGATTTTGAATCTCTACCGTAAATTTTCTTTGATTTATCTTTTTGTCTTGAAAAAGAAGAATCTGTTGATGAAGATTTTTTTGTTTCTGCATAACTAACTCGAATTACACGACCATCAATTTTTTTCCCATTCAAAGAAGAAATTGCCTTTGCAGCTTCATCTTCTTGAATCATTTCCACAAAGCCAAATCCCTTTGACCGTCCACTTTGATTATCCATAATAATTCTAGCTGAATTAACCTGACCAAACTTTGAAAATTCATTCATCAACACTTCTTCTGTTGTGGAAAAACTTAAATTTCCTATATAAATTGTTTTTTCCAATTTAAACCTCTAAAACAAAACAAGAAAATATATATTTAAATAAAGTATATTTTACAAGGCAAACATACAAAAAAAAATAATTGATGTCAATAAAAAAAAACAGTATATTTATTATATGATTCAAACACAGATAAATGACAAAGAACTTTTAGAAAAACTAGATAATATTGAAGCAGACGGAATGTCTATTTTTGTAATGGCAGAAGGAAGATATCGTGGAGCTTTATTTAACGGAACAAAATTCATAAACCAAATGAGAGCCAATCATAATTTGGGAATTTTGGAAACAATGGTGTTAGGACAAGCTTATATTTGTGCCGCATTAATGATTCCCACAATAAAAGGACGTGGAAGATTAACCTTTCGTTATGACACAAATGGTCCAGCTGCAGGATTTAACGTAGAAGCAGATAGCCTTGGAACTGTAAGAGGCTATTTACTTCAAAATCCAATACCTATTTCTGCACCTCTTGAAAGTTGGGATTTGGCTCCTTTTTTTGGACCAGGGACTCTAACAATTTCTAGAATATCTCCTGATGCTAAAGCACCTCAAATTGGTAGCGTTGAAATAAAGCACAAAAATATCGCTCAAGATCTAGCTTGGTATTTTCAACAGTCTGAACAAACACAAACAGCTTTTAACACAAGTATTCAATTTGACAAAGCAGGACGTGTAATCGGAGCAGGAGGAATGTTTTTGCAACGCCTTCCTAGCACTGGAGGAAAAATAGACCAAAAGGAATCAATTGATGAAGAAGAACTTGTTGAAGCAGTAGAACACGCTTTTTCTTCTGCACCATCTTATGGTCAATGGTTTGCGGAAAAAGGCAACAGAGAAGACATAATTTATGGACTTTTTAGAGCCATGAATCCTTCTGTGGTTTTAGACCGAGATATAGTTTTTGATTGTCCTTGCTCTGAAGAAAAATATACAAATGCAATTAAAAACTTAGGCAAAGAGGAAGTTCAGGATATTATACTAAATGACCCTGACCCTATTGAAGTTATTTGCCATAATTGTGGTAGCGTTTACAATATTTCTAAAAAAAGCCTTACAGAAGAATAAATCTTGGCTAATTATTTGATTCGTAATTGAATGACAGGTAGCCCAGAGGAACAACCTGACTGTAAACAGGCGTTAATTCTAGACTCCTACCGATTGATACTGCGTAGGCTGCTACATACCAAGTATTTTCTTCTGTAAAAGCAGAAGAGTAATTTACATCTCCATCTGTTTCCTTTGGCACAGGAAAGTTATCTTTGTCTGGATCAAAAGTAAAACCTGTAAGCAAAGGCGTTCGCAAAGGTACACCAACATTTGAGCCATTGATTAATACTTCTGCAGAATATTCCCCTTCTGTAAACAATCTAATTACCACAGAAACGGCTCCAGAAGAAGATGGAACTATAATATCTGAATCATTCAAAAATATTGGCTGATAACCCAAATTTAAAACCCTATTCATGGCAGCATCAGAATAATCTTCGCCAATTAAATTTGAAATACTTGCCATATTTGACGTCATAGTTGAATAATTGTTATACAAACAATAATAAACAGCAGTACCAGTAAAAATATCTGCACTACTGCTATTTGTTACAGTTCTAAAAGAAAAAAAACGTTCAGAAGGATCTGATGGATTTTCTGTAATCCTATTGTTTATTGGTGGATCCAAAAAATAAAATGTTTCTAATCCACAAGAAACAAATACCAAAAGAAAGGCAACAAAAAAAACTATTTGAATAAAAAAACTAATGAGTGATACAAAAAAGTCAGGACGGTAACTAAAAAATCTATTTTTCATATTATTACAGCCCTGACAATATTACTCCTAAAAATTACTGAATCTTAGATTCAATTTCTAATTCAATTAATCTAGATTTTGCCAAAGAAGCCCAGTTATCACTAGCATATTCATCTACTAATTTATTATACCAATTTGAAGCTGTGGCATAATCGTTTAAAGATTCATTTATTCGTCCAAGGCTAAAAATTGCTCTTGGAACAAACAAACATTCTGAATCCTGAAGTACTTTTTCATAGTTAGCAAGTGCAGCTTCTGAATTTCCAAGCTCTTCATATGCAACAGCTGCGTTGAAATAGCAAACAGCTGCAGTATAGGCTTTTTCATCTGCCAAAGCAGCATTTAACCAAGCATCACAAGCTTCTTGCCATTGCTGACGACTAAAATAAATTTCTGCAGCCGCCATATTGCCACGAACTTTTGCAACCTTGCCACCTTTTCCTTGAGTTAAAGCTAAAATGTCATCAAGGGCCTTATCCTGTGCAGCAGGCAATTCCTCTGCAGAAACTTGTGTCAGAGAATAAACAATCTTATCCAACTGAGAAAGAGCCTTTTCTTTAGATGAATCCATTACTGTTAAAACAATTCCAAGTACAATTGCAACTACAATACAAGCTACAATAATACCGATTAAAAAGAAACGGTACTTAGCTAAAAAATTTGAAATTTTTTCTGAAGCGGTTTTCTTTTGTTCCTTATTATTATCAGTCATTACATCTCCTAAATTCTGTTTCAAAATAAAATGAGAAACAGTTTTATATCCAAAGTTTGCTACGCAAACTAAACTATAATAGAACAATAAATGTTTTTTTTACTATTTTCAAGTCCTATCGTCACGAATATTTAATTCATTCAGTAATCTAGAAACATAGGTTCGTTGAATTCCCAAAATTTTACAAGCTTTCGTCTGGTTCCAAGATGTTTCGTTTAAAATTTTAGTTATGTACTTTTTTTTGAACCGATTAACTGCAGTTTTTAGAGTACGATCTCCAGTAGGATAACTTGAATCAACAGAATCTTCTGCTGATTCTGCAGAAACAGCAGATTCTTGAGATGCAAATAATCTAAAATCTTCGACCTTAATTAAAGGTGGCTTTCCTAAAACACAGGCTCGCTCTATAGTATTTTCTAATTCCCTTACATTTCCTGGCCAATAATATGAATGTAGAAGTCTTAAGGCATCATCGGAAAAACCTGTAAAATTCTTTTTTGTTTCAACACTAAATTTGTTACAAAAGAATGATGCCAAGGGTTCAATATCTTCTTTACGATTCCTTAGGGGAGGAATATACAAAGGTAAAACATTTAGCCTATAATATAAATCCTTTCGGAAAAGTCCCTCTTGAACCATTGCGTCCAAATCTCTGTTTGTTGCAGCAACAATACGAACATCAACAAACAATGTTTTATTTGATCCAACTTTTTCAAAGCTTTTTGATTGAATAACTCGTAAAAGTTTAACCTGTAAATCCAAAGGTAATTCACCAATTTCATCTAAAAAGATGGTTCCTCCATTGGCAGCTTCAAATCTACCAACTCGATCACTTACAGCATTGGTAAATGCACCCTTTACATGACCAAATAATTCACTTTCCAAAAGCTGTGGCGAAAGTGCTGCACAATTTACACGTACAAAAGGCATTTGGCTTCTAGAACTTTTTAGATGTAATTGTTCAGCAAATAATTCCTTCCCCACTCCACTTTCACCTAAGATAAGTACAGAAGAATTATTTTTTGCAATTTCATCAACTATTTTTATCAAATCCAACATTACTGGACTATTTGCGATAAAAGAATGATACTGAAATCCAGAAGCAATGGTATTTTGCAACACTCGTATCTCATTTTGCGCAAGTAAAAATTTATCTGCATTTTGGTATGCTACACTTACTTGAATACTCAGTAGTTCTAGAATTTCTAAATCTGAATTGATGAACTTTTGACCCTTATCCTTGTTTAAAAGTTCAATAACTCCTATGGAATCTCCGTTCACTCTAATGGGAACAGCTATCATATTTTCACTTTTATATCCAGTCTGGCACTGAACCACAGAAGAAAATCTAACATCAGATTGAACATCATTAACAATAAGACTTTTATTATTGGATACGACCCAACCTGCAATACTTGTATTAATATCAACAGGAATGTTCATAACTTTAGGACCTGCAGGTCCTAAAGCTACCTTAAATCGTAAAATGGAACTATCTTTATCTAATAAAAGCAATGATGAAGATTCACATTCCACAAGACGCATTGCTGATTCAAGAATATAGACCAGCAATGCGTTTATGTCAGAATAACTGGAATTTATCAATGCGTTTATTTCCACTAGGGTTTTCAGTCTGTCTACTTCAAGCGTACTTGATTCCATACCGTTGCCCACCATAAGAACGCATTAATTGTTTTTATTTTTTAGCAAATCCCCAAGAGTATAAGCACCATCATCACCATCATTTGATGAGGTCATATATTGTGAAATTTCATCCCTTCGTTGCTTTCGCTTATACTCTTTTACAGAGAATGCAGCTTTTTGTTTATCAGGATTTACATCCACAACATATACGTTAATTTTATCCCCTACACTGTATTTTTTAACAGCTTCTTCAAAGGGTTCGTCGCGATTGTCACTTAAGTTTGATTTGTTTACCAAACCTTCAATTCCACCAGGTGCTTTAACAAAAACACCGAAATCTGCAATTGAAACAATTTCACCTTCAAAAGTTGAACCTGGTTTGTAAACTGAACAAAATTGTTGCCATGGATCTTCTGAAAGTTGTTTTACACCTAAGCGAATTTTGTGGTTATCCATGTCATTTTCGATAACCATTACTTCAATTTCTTGACCTACAGTTAATTCGCTACCGGGATGCTTAATTTTTTTTGTCCAAGACAAATCATCTACATGAAGGAATCCATCAATGCCTTCTTCCAATTCAACAAATGCACCTGCATTTGTTAATTTAACAACTTTGCGAGTAAGTTTTGTTCCTACAGGATATTTATCCGCAATAGAATCCCATGGATTATCAGTAACCTGCTTTAACCCTAATGAAACTCGCCCTGCCTGAATATCATATCCAAGAATCATGCATTCTACTTCGTCGCCGATTTTAACCATATCAGATGCTTTGTTGATTTTCTTAACCCAAGAAAATTCACTAATATGAGCAAGTCCTTCAATACCTTCCTCTAACTCAATGAAAGCACCGAAATCTGTAAGTTTTGTAACTTTGCCCTTAACCACATCTTCAACATGATATTTATCTTCAAAGTGCAACCAAGGATCTTCGCTGAAATGCTTTAATGAAAGATTAATGCGCTTTTCTTCTGGATCAAGGCGAATAACTTTCAATTCTATTTCTTGACCTTTTTTTACAAAATCCTTAGGTCTAGTAACATGTCCCCAACTCATATCGTTAATATGAAGAAGACCATCAAATCCACCTAAGTCTATGAAAGCACCAAAACTTGTAAAACTTTTTACTGTACCCTTTACAGTATCGCCAATAGAAATATTGTTAAAGAAATTATCTCGATTTGTTGTCATTGAATCTTCAAGATATTTTCTACGATTAACTACAACATTGGCTTTATTATCTGAATACAATCGTTCAACATAGAACTTACTTTTTACACCAATCAATTTTTCTGATTTATCAACCTTTTGGCTGTCTGATTGACTGATAGGAAGGAAAGCATGAATGCCACTTCCTAAGTTTACATCAAAGCCACCTTTAACTACCTTTTCAATAACGCCATCTACAGGTACTTTATCATTCAATGCTTGACGCAAATCTTTCCATAGTTGTTTCACATCGGCTTTTTGTTTAGAAACAATAACTTCACCATGTTTGTTTTCTTTTGTTACAAGGACAACCGAAACTGTATTTCCTACAGCTGGTAGTTCATCAAATTCCGATGTAGGAATTTTTCCTTCCGATTTGTAGCCGACATCAACAAAAACTTGATCTGGAGTTACTTGAATTACAACTCCTTCAACTAGTTGACCTTCTTCAAGAGATTCTAAACTTTTTAGATACTCTTCCTGCAATTGTGTTTGGATACTTGCACCTTCTTTCAAAGATTCATCCCTTTCCACTTCCATCTTATCCATAGCAAACCCTTATTTGAGAATTTTACTTATTATTATCTCACAAACCTGTTCAATGGTCAAGTATGAACTATCAATATATACTGCATCAGAAGCAATTTTTAAAGCTCCTTCTGCTTTATTTTTATCTATTTCGTCACGTTTTCTAATAGATTCCTTTATTTCTTCTAAAGAAAGATTACTAACACCTTGTTTAAACCTTCTTTCTGCTTGAACATCTATGGAGGCATCCAAATAAAACTTATGTTCAGCCTCAGGAAAAACCACCGTAGTCATATCTCGTCCTTCGCAAACGATGCTTAAAGACTGAGTAATATGTCGAATTTTTTCGTTTACAACATGGCGCAAAGGAACTACTGCAGAAACCTTTGCAGCATTTGCATCCACTAAATCCGTATGAAGCTTATCTTCTACATCTTGACCATTTACAATTAACCTTGAATTTACATAATCAATATCTAGCTTTTTTGCATATTCTACCATGGCATTTTCATCTGTTAAATCAATTCCATCTTTTAACAAAAAAAGTGTAATTCCACGATAAAAACTTCCAGAGTTTAGAAATGTAATATTCAATCTTTCTGCAATTATTTTTGCAACTGTACTTTTTCCTGTTCCTGCAGGACCATCAATAGCAATTACCATCTTTATTCCTCCTGTTTTTTGAACATATAAATCTAAGGTTTTCCACTTCTTTTAAAGAAAGTTCTCGGAACTTGCCTTCCTCTAAGCCTTCTATAAAAAGATTACCAATTCTTACCCTGGTTAAACGTCGAACTCCTATTTGAAAATGTTCAAAAACCCGTCTAATTTCACGATTTTTCCCTTCCACAAGAATAATCTTTACTCGCCTAGCGTTCACCCTTTGAGCTTCTAAGCATCGATAAAACACATTATTTATGCGAAGACCTTTAATAAACTTTTCGATTAATTCATCTGGAATAGGAATACTTGAGTCAACAATATATTCTTTTTCCAACTCAGAGGAAGGATGAGAAACTAATGCAGCAAAATCCCCGTCGTTGGTAAAAAGAACTAAGCCTGTTGAATACATATCTAAACGACCCACATTATAAAGTCTTTCTTCAAAATAAGGTGAAATTAACTGCCGAGCTGTTTGCCTTCCTTTTTCGTCCGACATAGAACAAACATAACCGGCGGGCTTATTTAATAATACGTAACGTTTTTTATCTTCTAAAGTTAATTCTTTTCCATCGAGGCAAACCTTATCATTAGAAAAAACCTTTGAACCTGGCTGCGTAATTATTTGACCATTAACCGATACACGCCCCTCTGCAATTATTACTTCACAGGCTCTACGACTTGCAACTCCACAATGAGCCAAAAAAACTTGCAGCCTCTGACCCTGAGAATTATCTTGCAAGTTCAAACCTCTCGTTTTCTACTTCGTCAAGACGTGGTAAATCGGCAATACTGTTAAGTCTAAAAAATTTCAAAAATTCCTTTGTAGTTCCAAATTGAACTGGCTTTCCAGGAATATCTTTTCGTCCTACTTCTTTTATTAGACTTCTTTCCATCAAAAGGCGTATCATATTATCAGCAGAAACCCCACGAATAGATTCTATTTCTGCACGAGTAATAGGCTGAGAATATGCAATTATTGACAGAGTTTCCATGGCAGCTTTAGAAAGCTTACCTTCATTCTTTTTGCCGTATCGTTCTTTTAAAAAATCCCACAAATCTTTTTTCGGACTTAAACACCAACCTCCAGAAATTTGGGTTAATTCGATTCCTGAATCTAGAGCAGAATATTTTTCTTGCAACCGCTGCAAAACTAGTTCTACAACATTTTTTGACAACTCTGAAATCTTAACAAGAGAAGCTTCACTTTGGGGTTCTGATTCTAAAAACAATATGGCTTCGATAATAGCCGTTTCTTTTTCCAAATTTATCTCCATAATTTAACAAAACCTTTAAAGTCAGGCGGCTTTATAAGGACAAATTTTTATGTCACCAAACATTCTATTTTGATAGATTGAAGCCATCTTAAACTTTACAGCCTCAAGTATAGCCATAAAAGCACATACTACGTCAAGCACATTTCCCTTTCGTACAATCAAATCTGTAAAAAAGCATTCACCTTTATTCTCTAAAAGTTCATTCATCAAAGTAATTTTTTCGTTTACAGAAATTTCTTCATACATATCCAAAATCTTTCCAGAAGAATAATTAGAAACCATTCCCTTAAAAATCTTTTGCATATCCTGTAATAAATCCCAAGTATCTACACGTTCCCACAAATTTTCTTCTTCAAAGGGAAGAACTCGCTGAATCTTTTTTCTTTCAATACTCCATTCTGATTCATCTTCTTTTTCTTCCATAAGAGCAGATAGTTTTTTGAATTTTTGATATTCAATGAGTTTTTCTACCAATTCTTGTCTAGGATCTTCCATTTCATCTTCACCAAAAGAAACCTCTACAGGAAGTAACATTCTAGACTTAATATAAAGCAAATCTGCTGCCATAGCATAAAAATCTGTTAAATTATCTAAATCCGGATTTACTGCATAATCCAAATATTCCAAAAATTGTTCAGTAATTTGTGCAATTGGAATATCATAAATATTTACTTCGTTCTTTTTAATCAAAAACAAAAGAACATCTAAAGGTCCATCAAATTCATCTAATACAAAATGTTTACCTGGTTGTTCTTGAGAGACTACTTCTTGTTTTTTTGTTTCTGACATTTGTTCCATAGATTTTACTCCTTAACTACAAGGAAACCGAAAGCCTACAAACCTTTTGTTCTGGAAGGTTGTTAAGGCAATTTTGGTAATAATCCTTGCCTATATTAAAAACTTCGGCATTTTCTGGAAAAATCTCAAGCATGGGAATTAAAACAAAAGCCCTTTCTTCTAATCTTGGGTGAGGAAGTAAAAGTCTAGGGGATGAAGAAACTTCATTTCCAAAAAGTTCAATATCTATATCTAAAGGTCTAGGTCCATTTCTAATTTCATTGGTCCTATTTCTTCCATGAATTGCTTCTATTTGTTGAATATAATCTAATAATTCTATAGCAGAACCGCTAAAAAAACCAAAAACTGCCATATTATAAAAATCAGGCTGATTTTCATAATACATAGCAGTAGTTTTATATACAGAAGAATATCTAAGATGCGTAAGTTTTTGCCCTAAGAATTTTATTGCCGAACGAAGTAAATCCATAGGTTCCATATCATTATACTTTGTATTTGAACCTAAGCCCAGTATAACAGGTACATATGTACCTGTTATACCAGAAAGAGAGGAAGTATTAGAATAGTTCATCTGGAATTACACCAGTTGAATTTACAACATTGTTTTGTTCAGAAGACTTTCCTGTTTTTTTGTTAGTCTTTTCTTCTTTTACAGCTAAAACTTGCCCAGGGAACATTTTTTCTCTAAGTTTTTGTTCAATGTCTTTGGTAAAATCTGGGTTTTGCTCTAAAAAGGCTATGGCATTTTCACGTCCCTGACCAACTTTTTCTGTTTCCGTGGTATACCAAGCACCTTTTTTATCGATAAAACCATATTTAACCGCTGCATCCAAAAGGCTAGCCGTTGCAGATACACCTTTTCCAAAATAAATGTCCAGTTCAACCTTTCTAAATGGAGGGGCAACCTTATTTTTTACAACTTTAACACGGACTCGGTTTCCAACTACATCTTCTGCTCCTTTTTGATCAATGGATTCAATGCGACGAATTTCTAATCGTACTGAAGAGTAAAACTTTAAAGCATTTCCACCTGTAGTTGTTTCTGGATTTCCAAACATAACACCGATTTTCATTCGAATCTGGTTAATAAACACCAAAATACATTTAGACTTACCGATTATACCTGTAAGTTTTCTTAGTGCTTGGCTCATTAATCTAGCCTGTAGCCCCATGTGAGAATCTCCCATATCTCCTTCAATTTCAGCTTGAGGAGTAAGAGCCGCAACAGAGTCCACAACAATAATATCCACAGCACCAGAACGAACTAAACTTTCAGCTATTTCCAAAGCTTGTTCACCTGTATCTGGTTGCGAAACCCACAATTCATCGATATTTACACCTAAATTCTTGGCATAAACTGGATCTAAAGCATGTTCAGCATCTATAAAAGCAGCAATACCACCTTTTTTTTGTGCTTCTGCAATTGCATGCAAGGCTAAAGTTGTTTTACCAGAGGATTCTGGTCCATACATTTCGATTATTCGTCCTTTTGGATAACCGCCAACTCCCAATGCTTCATCCAACAGGATTGAACCCGAAGGAATAACTTCTAATTTTGATACATCAGTGTTTGACCCCATCTTCATAAGAGAACCTGAACCAAACTGTTTTTCAATCTGAAGTCGAGCTGCTTCCAAAGCCTTCATCTTTTCCGCCATGTCAGCAGGATGATTTAATTCTTCTGTCATTTTTGCCACCTTTTTTCCTCCCATTTCTTATTATAGGTGTAGACACATTGTTTTAGAACCTAAATACAAAATATTTTTATCAATTTTTTAAATTTTTTTCAAATAAAAAAATCACAAGGAACTTCCATCTAAAGGTTGATAAACAGATTTTCCATACATACAAAGTCGGCCTTCAGAAACTCCTAATTTACCTAAAACCCTAATGGGATAAGCAGGATCAATATTCATCGCACTTTGAAAATGCAAAGGAACAATTCCCTCTACTCTTTTTTGATTTTCATAACCTACAAGCAAATCACAGGAATAAGTTGTATCAGTTTCAGAAACATTAGCAATTCTACCTGTCCAAGACACCCAACAATTAATATACAAATATGGATCTTCTGCAACTTTTTCGTAGGAATAATTATCTTTTATAGTGTCAAAGGTTGGTTCTGAAAGTTTATCCATTAACATCGATGCATTTTGTTTAATTAAGGCAGAAGCATTTGAATTATTTAATCGATTAATTTCCACAAGAGCAGCATTATCTCTATATTCCGTAACACATTTGAGCAAATAATCGTAAGATTCCGTAATTTGTCTTGGAGTTAAAATATATCGGTATAAAGAACCAGACATATCCTGTTGCAAAGCATTATTTCGCTCATCTACAGTAAGAACATAGGGTGTTAGATCCCCTCGAGGCAAAGGCTTTGTTTTTTGATACTGAATCCAAAAACAAAGCCCCGTAATTGAAATTGCTAAAAAAGCAGTAATACCAAAAATAGTCCGAGGTATTACAGGATTAATCCCCAACGCAGGATAGAATTTTTTTATTTTTCCAGATGAAACCCACTGAGAAATTACATCAGGCGTTCCTTGGGTTTTAATAAATTCCATCGCTTCAATGGCGGTCTTATTTAAAGGATCTTTATCAAGTATATCAAGATAATATTCTATTGCTCTAGGTACATCTCCACGGCGCAAAAAAATAACAGCCTGTGCTAAAAGAACTCGTGTATCGATAACAGATATTTTTCTTGCCTCGTTGAATTTTTTACTAGCTCCACCTATATCACCTAAATACATACAAGCAGTACCAAATAAATAATAATAGTCAACAGAGTAGCTATAATCTGATTCGCAACCTTGCAAAAGCATAATTACTTCTGAAAACTTACGTGAATTCAAAAGTTTTTTTGCTTTTTTTAGCACGTTTTGGGAATGCATGCTTACATCCGCCTTATCTTTTCCAAAATCGCATCCAACTCGGCATTCAACTGAAGAACTTCCATTCGATCTACTTTTGTAGGATCTGCTTCTAAAACTCTAATTCTATTTAGCAAAGCTTCAATATATTTTGGATCTAACTGTTCATCACTTAAAGTTCCCAGAGTATAAGTTGTTCCATATTCATCTTGATAAACAACTTCATCTTTTTCGTTAAGTGGAGATTGGGGAACTGCTTCTCCTAAGAATTTTGAGTCTGTAGGAGCAGAACTGCCTTTTGCAAAAGAAATGTAAAAACAAACTGAACTTTTAGAATTAGGAGTAACAATCATAGGATTCCAAAGAACTCCTACAGCTGAATTGTTGTAGGAAAAAACAGAATTAAAACTGCGACCTGTCTTCGGCACATATTGCCATACACCACTACTTATTAAATCTTTGTTTGCAACACAAACATTTTGAGGAACAGTAATATCTGTACCATTCAATAAAAACTGTAAAGAATAATTGTCGTTAAAAGATCGTACCCATTTGTCTACCACCATCATCTCTAAATCCTGTTCTGTAGTAATTTGAGGGAAACGAGAAGTAGAAAAATGCAAACCAGAATTTTCACCTAAAATTGTATCAAAAACACCTTTTAACACAACTGTATGACTTTCACTAGATACATTATTTACAATAAGTTCAACCTTTACACATCCTGAATCAACACCATCAAATTCTGGAACAAAAGAAAAATCTGCAAACACTTCGATTTCTTTTCCTACAGAATATTTGATCCCAGCCCCAGTCTCTGATTCATAAGTTGAAAATTCAACTGAAGAATCTCTGTTTAATTTGTAAATTTTCTCGTCAACTTTCACAGAAAAAAACGTTGAAGAAAAATCATCATAGGGTGAAAAGAAATATGCTTGTTTTCCATTTTCTGTTAAATAGAAAAGAGAAAAGGTTCCACTATCTTCAAAAAGTCTAAGAATAAAATTTCCTTGTTGCAATTCCATATCAGAGGCAAAAATATTAGCCAAAAAAAACATTGCTACAAACAATAGACAAAGGCTTTTTTTAATGTAATTCATTATCATTTCTGACTCCTAATGGATTTTTCTTCTAACAAACGCTGAAGTTCTGCAGCCTTTGCCTTCAATTCTTCAAGACCTGAATATTCAGCAGCCTTCGCCGCAGCTTCTGCAGCCTCTTCTTTTGCTCTTGCTGTTTCTTCTACGGCTTTTGCAACTTCTTCTGCAGCTTTAGCTTCTGCTTCTTGCTGAGCTTTTGCCACCGCTTCTTCTTGAGCCTTAGAAGCAGCGGATGCCACATCTGTTGCCATACGCCTTGCTTCTTCTGCAGTTATTTGAAGCTCTCGATTTTTATTTTCAAGTTCATCAATAAGATCTTGTTGTGCCTTATTTTTAAGTTGAAGCTCATCAACTAAAGTGTTTAATTGATCTACTTCTTTTGTTCTTTGCTGAAGGTGATCATGCAAACCTAAAGCATCCTCTGAACGATACAAACTAAGTTCTCTTTCATATTCTTCTTTTGCTGCTAAATATTCTTCTCCAGTAACCTTTAACATATACAAAAGTTTTTCTTCCCTTTCAGCTTGTCCAATAGCTCTAAGCCTTTCTTCTGCTTCAGAAGCTTTTGCATCTCGAGGGAAATCAGAAACGATTCGTTCATACAAAACCTTTGAAGCAGAATAATTGTATTCGTCAAAAAAAGATTCTGCTATCCAAAAAAGAGCAGGAGCATATAATTCATGATCTGGATACAAGTGGCAAAATTCAGTTAGTTGAGAAACAGATTCATCTTTGCGATTTAAATGATACAAAGCCCTACCCCTTTGATACAAGGCGAAGGAATAATATTCCCCCGAAGGAAAATTTGCAACAAAAGTATTACAATCTTCCACAGCAGATTCGTAATCTTCTGCAAACATTTCTGACAAAATAAGCATGTACCAAGTTTCTTCTGGAGCATTCCCGCTGCTAACAGCCTTTCTAAAAAAGAACAAAGAGGAAACCCAATCTTCATTTAAAAAAGCATCATACCCCTGAAGTAAAGCCATATCTGCAACATCAGTTTCAGCTGAAACAGGAGAAACTAAAAATAAAAAAAGAACTAAACAACCGCAAACAACGGCAAACAAGGAACGATTCACTTCTTAACCTCTTCTTTTAATTGTTCAAAGACAAGGCTTCCATCAAAAAATGAAGAACCTGACACTATAATATCGGCACCCTTTTGCAATACAAAAAGTCCTGTTTCATTATTTATTCCACCATCTACAGAAATAAGAAAGGATAATTTTTTTTCTTGCCTTATGGTGTTTAACCAAGATATTTTTTCTGCACAATCCCACAAAAACTTTTGACCACCAAAACCAGGATTCACTGTCATAACTAAAACTAAATCCACAAAAGGAAGTATTTCCGAAATCATAGAAACAGGGGTGGAAGGAACAATAGAAATGCCTGCTTTTTTTCCAAGTAAATGAATTTTATCGATAATTGCTCGGTGATGAATTGCAGCTTCCCAGTGAAAAGTTATCAAATCTGCCCCAGCTTGAGAAAAGGATTCAAGATGAGTTTCTGGATGTTCCACCATTAAATGAACATCAAAAGGTAGCTGAGTTAAGGGCCGAATTGACTTAACAACAGGCTGCCCAAATGAAATAGGTGAAACAAAAGTACCATCCATAACGTCAATATGCACAAAAGATCCTTGCTCTTGCTGAATCTTTTTTATACAAGAACCAAGTTGCGAAAAATCTGCAGACAATAAAGATGGTGCTAAGTAAATCGATTTATCTTTCACAAATATATATAGTAACAAATGAAGAAAAATATGTAAAGACCAAAAGTGTGTAGCTTTGCCTCTGTATTTTTTTATGCAAATTTATAACTTTTTTTACATCTACAACGCCACCTTTGCCTTTGATTTGCAACAGTTGTCTGGATTTTGCATATAACACTGAAATTTCCACCATAAACAGTGGTATGATTACGAAAAAAACATAGGTAGTTTTAAGGAGATGAAAACATTAATCAGCAGGAAATACTGGAACTTGGAAACTTTTACTTTCTTGAAAAATAGATGATTAATTTATAGGAACAACCAATTTAATATGAGTTCCAGTTTCTTCATCAGACTGAATTTGTAGAGTTCCGTTTAAAAGAATAGCCCGAGATTCCATTCCCTTTAGTCCAAGTTTTGTACTTTTTTCTATGCCAATTTCTTTGACTGTTTTATTATTAAAACCGCATCCATCATCAGTGATAAAAAAATTTATTAAATTATTTTCTAAATCTTCTCTAACAACAACTTTTATTTCAGTAGGATTTGCGTGTTTTGCTGCATTTGTCATAGCTTCTTGAACTATTCTATAAATATGAGTTTTCTGT